>JAYSUY010000724.1:0-10825 GCA_043718855.1 Saprospiraceae bacterium
CGGAGGTCGAAGAAAAAGCGGGCGTTGGGGTACTTCGTCATCAGGTAAATGATCGAGTCGGCTACGGGCTGAAACTTGGGCAGCCGGGCAGCCATCATCGTGTCGCCGCGCAGTGTAGCAGCCTCCTGACTCAGGCAGGCGTTGTACTGGAAATACACGACGCTGTCTTGCTGGAGCCACTGGATGTCCCAGAGCAACGGCTCCGTGCGCCAGCGCAAATCAGGCGAGCGCGGCGAGAGGATGTTCGGCACCATGTCCTTGGGGTTGCGGGCCGGATCGATGGGAAAGACCTTATGGAGATCATGCCCGCCCCGCTCGTTTTGGAGGGCGAGGTACAGCGTATCGGTGGTCGCTATGCCCACTTTGCGGAAGGCCGCTGGGAAGCGGAGCCACTGCATTCCGTCTCGCCGCACGGTATAATCGTTGTCTTTCGACACAAACTGGCCGAGTCGACGGTACACCTCCTCGATGTCCAAATTATTGATACTCAAAACTTTGCTGCGCAGCGATTTTTCAAAACGCTTCACGGTACCCGTCACGAACACACCATCGGAGTAGGTGCCCAGCCCGATCGGTATGATCTTGCCTTGTTGCAGTAGGTCGGATATTTCGAGCCGGAGCGTTGGGTTGTTGAGTTTGGCGACGATGATTTGCAGCTCAAGCGCGATGTCCAGATCGGAGTGGCCCGCCACATTTTGTGACAGCAAGTCTAGGTCGGTTTCAAAGTTTTTCAGGCTGTAAGCACCCGAAAAATCACTCGATACGCGGGCCGGCAGACCCTCCCGGAGCAGCCCGATATCGTGCCGCCATTGTTCGGTGGTGAGGGGGCTTTGGGCGAAGCCAAAAAACGGCAACGCCAGAAGGATGAGCAAGTAGTGAGCAGTTTTTTTCATGTTGTGTGTCAGTTTGTCATGGTGGCATTTGACCTCTGCGAGAGCGTCGTGTCACTCAATTCTACATTTTCAATGCTCCATTCCCTTCAGATTGCCATCCGAATCCTACGTTCCGGAGGCAGGTAGTTGTTCATGCGGTTGGGCAGGAGTTTCACCCAGCCCAAGTTCAACTGCTGAAATTGGGCCAAAGTCCAGCCCAGTGGCGCGGCAGGTGGCACCTCGAAGGTTTCTTTTTTCAAAAACAGCAGGGCTTGTTCCCGGTTCAGTGCCAGCCCGGGCAGGGTAGGGGAGATCCAGCGGCTGAGCGCGAGGGCATGCGAGGGAATAAAATCCTTGCCTTTGAACTCGCCGATGTTTACTCCAAACCATTTGGCTTTCAGGTACTTGTCTAAAAAAAGGTAATCGCTCTCCAGTATAGCGGGCAGGGCCAGTACCTCGTTGCTGGGGCTTAGGAAAAAACGTGCTTCCACGTCTGGACGCAACCAGCGGGCGGCCTCTGGCACCAGATTTTTGGGCAACGGCTTCAGGCTGGCAAACTGCGCGGGTACGGCACGACGTGGCGACGGCCCTTCTTTTTTGCGAAAAACGGCGATGAAAAAACCCTCGCCGCGGGTGCGATGGGGAAAAAATTGGCAACCACCGCGCTCGCTCACGGTGATGCCCCAATCGGATGGAAGGTCAAGATGGAGCGGCTCGAGTTCAAACTCAGTGGCGAGCCAAGCAGCATTGCCCTCGTTTTCGAGGCGATTGTAGGTGCAGGTGCTGTACGCCAGCACACCGCCTGGAGCCAACGCATCAACAGCCGCTGAGAGGATGCGCCGTTGCCGTGCAGCACACAGTTCCACCTGATCTGGCGACCACTCGCGTACGGCATCGGGGTCTTTCCGAAACAGCCCTTCGCCGCTGCACGGCGCATCGCACACCACCACATCAAACCAGCCGTCCATCGTGCCGAAGGCTTCGGCCTCTGCGCTGGTGGCAGCCACATTTGGGCAGCCCCAGCGCTCCAAGTTTTCGCGCAGCGACCCGATGCGTGTTTTGATCACCTCGTTGGCCACCAGCAAACTATCGGGAGTCAGTTCATCGGCCAACAGGGTACTTTTTCCGCCCGGAGCAGCGCACAAGTCCAAGACTTTCAGTGGTTTAGAAAAATCAACAGCCTGCCACAGCGCTTCTCGCAGAAACATCGAAGCGGCTTCCTGCACATAGTATGCACCTGCATGGAAGGTGGGATCGAGGGTAAAAATCGGGCGCTCGGAGAGGTAGTGGCCTTGCGGATGCCAGAGCACGGGGGCTGCTGGTTGCTGATTGCCAGTTGATGGCTGCTGGTTGCGCCCCGTATTTTGCCTGATGCTTACGGGCGGCGGCTCTTGCAGCGCGGATGCAAAGTCGGGGTACTCGTCGCCCAGCAGTTGCTGCATCTGACGGATGAATGGTGGTGGAAGCATCTGTTTCGTCATTGAGGTCATTTCGTCATGGGGTGCCATTGGCCATGGAGGTCATTTCGTAATAGAGGTCATTGTCTACGCTCTTGAATTGCCTGATAAACCAATGACCTCCATGCCGAAATGACCTGCATGGTGAAATGACGCTACTGGACTTCGAAGGGCAAAAATCGCTTGAATCCAGCCAAAACAAAGAATCGTATCTAATTTCGCAGCGCGATTTTTCTCCTCCGCACTTTTACTATGCAAGCCAACGATGCCCTGTCTGCCATTGTGCAGCAAATCAAGTATGTACTTTTTCAATTGGCACCCGCTGATTACCGCCGCCCCCTGCCGGAGTTTGAAGGCAGTACGCTGGGGCAACATTTTCGCCATGCGCTGGAGTTTTTTCAGTGTTTGGAACGGGGTGCTTTCACTGGCTTGATCGATTACGCTGCCCGCGAACGCAACTTGCTCTACGAACACGACCCTCGTTTGGCTGCCGAAGCGTTCGAGCGGTTTGCTCAGGGGCTGGATATGCTTGATTTGGTGCAAGCAGTGGACGTACGCGCTGAATTCAACAGCGACTTGCGTCCGACCTACTCCAGCACACTGGGCCGCGAACTACTTTTCGTGTACGACCATGCGATTCACCACTTGGCTATCATAAAAATCGGCTTGCGATGCTCTTTTCCGACCGTGCAGACCGATACCGATTTGGGGATTTCGCCTTCGACGGTGAAGGCGCGGGAGGCGATGATGCAGTAGGGGTGAGCGGGTGAGAAAGTGACACTGCGCGTCATCTCTCACTTTCTCATCCTCTCACTTTCTCACTTTCTATAAACACCCCGTCCACCATCGCCATGCTGCGGCCAAATGCCGAGCGATCTATCGCCAGTGGCGCCTGCACTTCATCGAAGAAATAGAGCAGGTTTTCGGTCGCCATGTTTCCAGTCAAATCATCTTTTGCCATTGGGCAGCCGCCGTAGCCGCGTAATGCGCCGTCGAAGCGGCGACAGCCGTTGCGCCAAGCAGCGTCTATTTTTTCCCTCCAATTGTTGGGCTGCGTGTGCAGGTGGGCCCCGAATTCAATGTCAGGGTAAGCCGGTATGAGTTGGCCGAACAGGTATGAGATGTTGTCGGGGTTGGAGCAGCCGATGGTATCGGAGAGGGAAAAAATGCGGATGCCGAAGGGGACCAGAGCGTCCACCCAACGCTGCACGATGTCTACGTTCCAAGGGTCGCCGTAGGGGTTGCCGAAGCCCATCGAAATGTATAGCACCAACTGTTTGCCGTGTACGATACATAATTCCTGAATCGCTTTCGTACGCTCTAGGCTCTCCGCAATGCTGGCGTTGGTATTGCGCTGCTGGAAGGTTTCGCTGATGCTGAACGGGTAGCCAAGGTACTGAATTTCAGGGTGTTGACAAGCATCTTGAGCACCACGCTCATTGGCGACGATGGCTAAAAGTTTGGTGTTGGTGGCTGACAAGTCCAGGTTCGCCAGCACCTCCGCTGTGTCGCGCATCTGCGGGATAGCCTTCGGGCTGACGAAGGATCCAAAGTCCAGCGTGTCGAAGCCCACACGCAGCAACTGATTGATGTAGGCCGCTTTCGTCTCCGTCGGCACGAACTGGTGTAGGCCCTGCATCGCGTCGCGGGGGCATTCAATGAGTTTGAGCGGTGGCAAGTGTGGTGGTGGCAAGTGTGATGGGTGGGCTGGTGGCTGGTGGACTGGTGATTGGTGGAGCGGTGATGGGTACCCAGAGCAAGTGCTGGGGCGACTGGCAGTTACCCCAGTACCCAGTACTCTGTCAATGCGTCATCTGCGACACCGATTGCGAATCGTAACTCGGATAGCCTGGGTCGACACGGAGGACAAACTTGTTTTTGCCCAAATACTTGGACTGCTTCGGCGGTGGTGCAGCGAGAAACTGTATGGCCGAATTATTGGCTTCGCCAAACATGGGGCCGAACACGGTCGCTCCGTGCGCCTCCGTCACGCTGCTGGCCCAAAACCGGCTATCAAGCGCAAATTTCTGGCGTGACTCGGCATCAGTGGAAAACGTGAGGTAGTGCCGAAATTGGAGCATGCTGCTATCGGGCCCAAACACGAAATATCGGGGCTGGGCCTTCTTGCTCGGCGCGGCTTGCGCTTCTTCCCTCCCGAATTTATGCAAGGTGTACAGGCTGTATCCGTTGCCCGGTTGCACGACAAATTCGAACTGCATCAACTCGGTGCCGGGCGGGATGAAGGAGATTTGGTCTTCGCGTTTGGCGATGCTGAACGTGTACGGCCCGCGCAGGTTGAGGTAGCCGTTCCAGTCGAACCACTGGTTGTAGATGTAGCCGTTCGATATATACTGGTCTTGCCAGTAGGGCATAAAGTTGGTGCCTTGCACAAAACCCGATTCCTTCCAGTTGATGTACAGCGGCTGTTTCAACTTGTTCAAAATGCCAAACTTCAGGTGTCCGTTCTCGCTGTGAAAATCGTAGCGGATGCGCAGCGTGTCGTTTTCAAAGATAAAATCGCCCGAATCGTTGACCTTTGCGGTGTCGCTGGCGAGCGTAACAGACTGGTAATATTTCGGGGTACAATTGCCCAGCAGGGCAGCAAAAAGGAACAGGGATGTCATTCTGGTTGGCATAGCGAGTCAAGTTTGAAGTGAAAGAATACATCATTTTTTTCTGTGCCAAAGGTAACTATGCCGCCGCTCAGGTGTTCACTGACAAGTTTTAAAAAAATCACAAACCCACTCTGCACCTTCCGACTACGGGATGGCTATGAGTAGGCGAATAGAATGCTTATTTATGAAAAACAAGGGTTATTGGCTGCTTTTGGGCTACACGTTGTTCACGCTCGGCCTTACGGCCATCATCATGCAGATGGTCGGTGTGCAGTGGGCGTTTCTTAGTTTTATCGAATTGGGTGGGCGGCTACTGGGCTTCCTCGTCAAAGTTCTCATGGTACTGGCAGGGGTGTGGCTCATCACAATGGCCCATACGGATTGGAAGCGGGAGCGGGAAGAATCGTCCTCAGAAAACGATGAACTATAAACCATGATGCTCCCTACCGTTCATATTTCCTCGTTCATCGTTAAAAAAACGGCCGCTGCGAGTATCCCCGCTGTCTCCGTGCGGAGTCGAGCAGAGCCGAGGTCAACCCCGATGAAGCTGCATTGCAAAGCCAGCGCGACTTCATCGGGTGTAAAATCCCCTTCGGGGCCGATGAGGATGAGCGCATCTTGGTCGGTACGCAGGGTGGATTTTAAGTGCGGTAGCGCATCGGGCGTACACCAAGCGATGCGTCGCTGTGGGGCTGTGGCGTTTTTTACTAACTGCTGAAAGGTGGTGGGTGGGTGGAGCAGGGGCAGCGTGGCGCGGAGCGACTGCTTCATGGCAGATACCAAAATTTTCTCCAAACGGTCGGCCCGTACCGTGCTGCGCTCAGACCGCTTGCAGATCAGCGGCGTGATTTCGTCCACGCCGAGTTCTGTCGTTTTTTCCAACATCCATTCGTAGCGCTCCATCTGTTTGGTGGGGGCCACTGCGAGGTGCAGTCGGCCAACGCGCTCAGGCTCAGGCGTTTCCTGTGTCAGGATACGGGCGAGGGCTTGTTTTTTCCCGACTTCCGCCAGTTCTGCTTCGTAAAAATTGCCCCGACCATCAGTCAGGCGCAGCCGGTCGCCTGGCTGGCGGCGCAGCACAGTGAGCAAGTGGCGGCTCTCCTCTTCGTCCAAACGGGCAAAACCGCCTTCGATGTGGGGTGTGTAAAAAAGCATGGCTTAAAAACTATGAACGATGAACTATGAACGATGAAGTATGAACGAGGACGTGATGTAGTTCATAGTTCCTCGTTCATACTTCATCGTTCGATGGTGGTGGTGAGCCAGTCCAAAAAATCCGGCATGGCCTCGCCCCACGTGGCGGGTTCGTGCCGTCCGCCTTCTATTTCGAGGTAGCGCAGTTGATGTTCGTGAAAGCCCTGGCGGCGCAGGGCGCGTATCAGGTCGAGCGTGTCGTCGATGGAGTCGATCACGCCGTTGCGGTTGCGGTCGTCGGTCTCATCGAGCGTACCCGTTTGGAACCAGAACCGCTGGTGCAGCGCAGGGAGCCGGGCATGGTGTACGATGTCGTGCAGGATGCGGTCGGCATCTGGGTACACAGGGTTTACGGGCGACCAGCGCCACCACAGCGCACCGGAAAACACCCCGGCTGCGCCGAAAATATCAGGCCGCGCCCAAGCGATGTCGAATGCTGACAGGGCGCCCAGCGAGAATCCGGCGAAGGCCGTTTCTTCCGCTTGCTGGCTGGTGCGAAATCGCTGGTGGAGCAATGGCAGCAATTCTGTCAGCACAAAATCACGATACTGCACGGCGCGATCGCCTCGGCCTTTGTAGTCTGCTTGGCGGGCGGTGCCGTATTCGCGATGCCGGTCGTGGCTGGCGTAAATGCCCGCGACAATTACTGGTGGTATTTTTTTCTGAGCATACAGGCGCTCCAAAATGTTGGCAAATTCCATGAGTGGCAGGTCTTGCCCGTCGTTGAACAGCACTAGCGGGTAGCGACGAGTAGGGGAGCGGTGGTAGCCAGGTGGCAAGTACACATCTACGGACACTTCGCGGCCCAAGTGCGCCGAGTGCAGGTGCCTGATTTGGCTGGGCTGTGGGATTTTGTACCCCAGAAGTTGGTAGAAAGATTGCCAGAAATTCATGACGCTGCGAGTTCGATGCGTTGTTTGGCAAGCGAAAGCGCCATGTCGTGCTGCTGCTCCTCGGAGAGCAGTGTGTTGTCGATCACCACCGCGCCATCGGCCTGTCGGAGCGGGCTGTCGGCGCGGCCGGAGTCGATGCGGTCGCGTTCGAGGAGGTTATTCTGGATTTGATTCCAGTCTGCATCGATGCCTTTGGCCGCTAATTCGAGGTGGCGGCGGCTGGTGCGCACGTCGGAGTCGGCCACAAGGAAGATTTTGAGTTCGGCATCGAGGAATACCACTGTGCCGATGTCGCGCCCGTCGGCCACGATGCCTCGTCGTTTGCCCATCGCCTGCTGCTGGCGCACCATGGCGCGGCGCACGGCGGAGATGGTGGATACCGGGCTGACGTGTTCGCTCACAGCCATCGTGCGGATGTCGCGTTCCACGTCGCGTCCGTTGAGGAAGGTGTGGTTTTGCCCTTCGATGCGCTCGAAGTGGATTTCGATGTCGTGCAGGGCGGTTTCCACTGCGTCGGGGTCCTCGTAGGCCACATTTTTTTCCAGAAAAAATAGGGTGACGGCACGGTACATGGCACCGGAATCGAGGTAGGCGTAGTGCAGGGATTTGGCTAATGCTTTTGCCAGGGTGCTTTTGCCGCAGGAGGATAGGCCGTCGATAGCGACGATGATTTTTTTCATGGGAAAATGTTTTTTGCGGCACCCCCGTCCCTTCCGCCTCGGCGGAGGGGACGGGGGTGGGGTTGCTGCTGTTTTTACTCCTCCTTCCAAGTCGCTCCGTACTTCTCGACCAGTTCGTTATCGTAGTAGTCGGCTTTTTCAAACAGGTCGCGGAGCAGGGTCATGCCGGTCTCTTCGTTGAGGTAGCGGTCGTAGATGAGCAGCGAGAGCATGATGTCCTGCTCGTGAACGCTGAGCGTAAGTGCCTCGTTTTCATAGTTTTCGCGCAGCAAGTAGGTGTACAACTGTTGAATGTTTTCTCTGGGCAGCTGGCACAGCACAGCATCGGCGGACATGAGGCCTGACTTTTCGTGGTAGGTGATGTAGATTTTCGCGCTGCCCTGTGTGATCTCCCAAGCATCGGGGCCGCTGCGACTGAGCGCCACGTCGTGGCCGATTTTTGTTACGAGGCTTTCGATGGTGCGCGGCACACCAGAGGCCACATATTCATCCACTGAAGCGGGCAGTTCGACCCGGCTGCCACACACGGAGCAGAAATTTTTGCTGACCAACTCGGCAGTCATAATGTTCATGCAAGCCACGCAGCGGCAGGAGTTGTCGGAGTTGGCTTTGCGGTAGTCTTCAAGCGTTTCGTGCAGAAAATTGACGGGCAGGGAGAAGCCCGTGTTGTCGCCATCGCGGATGATGAAGGTGTTGATGCCGACCACTTGGCCGTCATTATCCACCAGCGGGCCACCTGAGTTGCCAGGGTTGAGTGCCGCATCGATGTGCAGGTACGGGATGCCGTTCATCACCTCGCGGGTATTGGAGACGATGCCGCTTTTCACCGAAAATTTCAGCCCGAAGGGATGGCCGATGGCGGTCACGCTGTCGCGTTCGCGCATCGTTTTTTCAGTACCCAATTGCACATCCGGCATCTCTTCATCACTTTTTGGTGCATCCAGAAATGCCAAGTCGTACTTCTGGTCGGTGTAGCGAACACGAGCCAGTTGCTTCGTAAATTTCGCTCCTTCGATCACTACTGCGCGGTGGCCTTCCACCACATGGTTGTTGGTGACGACCACCCCGCGGTCGCGCAAGTAGAAGCCCGTGCCGGTGCTGTTGGGCGTGGCAATTTGGACAATTACGTTTCGATAGGTTTCGACAAAATCGCTCATCGTGCGGTGATTGGTTTGTTGGTGATTGGGTGATTGGTGGGGTGGGCCGCTGCGCCGCGCCGCTCATAGTTCATAGTTCTCTTCCTACCGTTCTCTTGTCAGGTCTAAATCCTTGATCATCAGGAGAAAAGACTTAGAAAACAACACTTCGGACCCGAAGTCCAGTTCGCCGACATCGGGTTTGAAACGTGTATACTCGGCCCCGTAGCAGCTTCGGATTTGTTTGATCTCCTTCAAAATTGCCGCCTTGTTCAGTCGCCCATCGTCAGCCACAAAAGAGTGCTGGAAGCCGAGGTCTCGAAAAAAAGCAGGTTCGGTGATTTGAAAAAACAAGTGCAATAAGTCGCGGTCAGGTTGGGGCGGAGCGTAGTGAAACAGGGCGAAACCAGCGATGTACTGCGCTACTGCCAGCGCGAGCGTCGTGTAATTTTGTTGCAATGGCCACTCCATTTTGGGCAATTCGCCCTCAATGAGTTGTGCTATGTGCTGATGGCCCACCGCAGGGTTTATCCCAAAAGTGCTGCGGGTACGGTACATTTCTTTGAAAAAATCTTCTTTCGAGCGGTCGAGTAATTTGACGAACTCCTTGCGGATGTTGGCGATCTTTGCCTGTGAACCTCGGTCGTTTTTGGCAAAATAAATCGTGTGGATGCGCTCCATCACATCCATCATAAATCCTTCTGGTTTAATCAGATAGTCAAATTTGAAGGCCAGTGCCAGCAGCAGGTAAGCATATACGCCGGGGTACTGGTTGAGGTCGGGCTTGTCTTTGTCCAACTCTGCAAATGCTTGCTCGATTTGATCTCGAACGTAGGCGTATTTTACCTCTTTCTCTGCCTCTGGTATGTCGCCGTAGGTACGCTCTTCGGCTGGGCGCAGGGTCTTGAACTCATCAAGCAGCAGGTCATCCTGCTTGTCGGCATGTACCGCCAGTTCGCGCAGCGCAGTGAGGATTTTGAGCGGTGAGCCATCTACGCCATGCGAATCAAATTTGATGGCCAGCGCATTGTCGGCGGTCAGCGCGAATCGGCAAAATTTGAGGCTGTAATTGGCCTCCATCAACCGCCTCAAGAAACCCACCTGCAAGTCGTCAGCGATGGCAATACGACTTTCAGCGGTCACTTTGTCGGCATTGGCCGTGCCAGTGATGCGCCGCGAGCCTTGCCAGAAACTAAAGTGAAGTGTGGTCTGTTCGCTTTCTGTTTTTTCGTGCCATTCGATGTTGTCTATGCGCTCATCTTTTAGGTAATCCAAAAAAGTGCGGTAGGCGTTGAGCCGCTCGCCCGACTCGAATTGCTCCAGTGCGCGGTTGAAAATATCTGTCTGTGATTTGTTTTTGAACGCATCGGTATAGCGGCCAAATGGGATGTCGGGCTGCTTGGGGGGCTTGTGTGAAGAAAAAAGACGGTCGAACAGGTTCATGCTGAGAAAAGAGGGGTAAAAGTAGAAAGTTTTTTTTCTTCCGGAACTTCCTGCTATACCCCTTGCGTTGTGTGCCGCAGTTCCAGACCTTTGCACCGCTTTTATAAAAAACCCGACCAAACATGGCTAACTTATCCAACTTCTCCGAGGAATCGGAAATGACCCGAAAAGACCGCATTTTCAACCGCGAATTCTATCCGTTGATGGATGCCGTGTTTGGCTATGCTTACCGGCTCACCAACGACCGTGAGTTTGCTGAGGACTTGGTGCAAGAAACCTACTTGAAAGTGTGGCACTTCATGCACCGCTACACCGAGGACACCTTCGCCAAGGCATGGTTGTTCCGCATTTGCCGCAACGCCTTCATCAATGAGTACCGCAGCAAGAAAAACCTGCCCTACAAGCAGGATTTCGAGGATATTGTGGTGTATCACAACGAAGTCGGGACGCAACACGCTGAGCGCATGGGTCATCTCATCGCCCATCAGGCTGTGGTTCATCTCCTCGTGCAAGCCAAAGTAGCGCGGATTAGTCG
>JAYSUY010000725.1:0-10780 GCA_043718855.1 Saprospiraceae bacterium
GCGATTGCCGCCGCCGCCGCCGCCGTAGCCACCGCGACCGCCGCCAGAATCACGAGACTCACGGGGTTCTGCTTTTTTGACCACAATGGTGCGGCCATCCAATTCTGTTTCGTTGAGCGCCTCGATGGCGTTTTGAGCCTCATCCTCGTTCGACATTTCCACAAAGCCGAAGCCTTTGGAACGGCCCGACATTTTGTCGTGGGCGATGGAGCAAGAGGAGACCTCCCCAAACTGTTCGAAGGCGGCACGGAGATCGTCTTCGATGGTGTCGTAGTTCAATTTTGCTACGAAAATGTTCATTTTGAAAAAAGAAAAAGGTGAAAAAACGGAGTTCGGCTTGGCGTAGCAAAATATGTCAAACCTAAACTTGAGAAGATGAATGTGCCTTGCCGCAACAAAAGTCAAGGAAGACAGGGCAAAAGTAGGCAAACTTCCGGTATTTCATCGCTTGCATATTCTTAGACAGGTATTTATGTTTTGTTGCGCCTCTCCGAAAAACCGTGCTGGGGCTGGCTTGCAGGCCAGCAGCGGTTTTTCGGAGAGACTCTAACCGCTTTCCCCAGCTCCTAGTCTCCACATCTTGCAGTACGCGATGCTGTTACTTTTTTACCTGAATAAGTATAAAATGTGCCGCTGCGGAAAATTTTTTGACTTGAAACAGTGGTCTCCCGGTTTTTGGCAAGCGGTTTGCCTAAGTTGGATAAACAGAACAACCACCCCAGACTACTCAATTCAATACTGCTCTCGATATGAAAAACTTGGCAATTATCTCGGCTCTCCTCCTCGCTCTCGCAGTCAACTTGACCGCTCAAGAAGTGGAAAACCCAACCTTCGCTCAGTTTGTCGCTCAGTTCCCACAGGCTTCGCTGCCTTACTCGCTTGATGCTCAGGCACTGACGGCCAAGCCTGCCGCTAAAGCCGCTCGCCTTGACTGGCAGTTTTATCAGTTCCTTCCAGAACTGGAGCGCAGTGCACAGGTCAGCAATATGCCAGTGTATCCTGAGCCAGTTGCTGTTTTTCAAACGAAAGAAAACATTGCAGTGCTATACAACGCTGCTCGCGGTACGAGCCGCAACCCTGTTAGCGCTTACACTATTTCGGTGTTTGACCATGCTGGCAACCACATCGCTACTCACTTTGTGGCTGGCTCCAATGGCAAAATGCTTACCACTGCAACCATCAATGCTCACCTTTCCGCTGAAATGAACACCCGCTTAATCATCGAAGGTGGTTTGGAAAATCAAGTGCCAAGCACTCGCCAACTTGATCTGGTTGCTCCAAGCAACCCTAATCAAGCAGAATGGAGCGCAGTGTCGACCATCAATAGTTTCGGTATCGCTAAAAACTAATCCTTTAGGCCTCAAAATCAACCAAAAACCCCGTCAGGCGTGATGCCTGACGGGGTTTTTGCATTTTGGAGGACCTATTACTGATTCATCCTAATCTCATCGTCGTTGCTGTCGAAAAAGCGAAATTCCATCAGTGGACAGTTGACATCAGCTTGTATGCTCACCCACCTCGAGTATTTCATCCACCAGCGCATTTGGCGACTGGGGAAGCCTTTTTTCAGGTAGGCTTCCAAGTAGGGATGAACGCTCAAACGCAGTGACTTGGGCCTCGACTGCATGATGAATTCCAAATCGCGTTCAATATCATCAGTCAGCAGTACTGTGGCGTTTACCTTGCCCGAACCGCCACAACTGGGACACATTTCGGCGGTGTCCATCATTACCTCTGGGCGTGCTCGCTCGCGGGTGATTTGCATCAAGCCGAATTTCGACAGGGGCAAGATGGTGTGCTGTGCTCTGTCTTTTTTCATGAAATCCTCCATCGCCTTGGCCAACTGCTTTCGGTGTTCGAGATTTTTCATGTCGATGAAGTCGATAACAATCAGTCCGCCGATGTCGCGGAGTCGGACTTGACGAGCGATTTCTTCAGCAGCCTCCAAATTCACACCCAATATGGTCTGCTCCACATCAGCCGTTGTGATTTTGTGGCCGCTGTTCACATCAATGACGTGCATGGCCTCCGTCTTTTCGATGATGAGGTAAGCCCCGCTATTCATCGTAGCCGTTTTGCCGAAAGCTGCCTTGATCTGGCGGTTTACGCCGTAAGCATCCATAATGGGCTTGTTGCCAGTATAAAGTTGAGCGATATTGACCTGATCAGGGCTGACGTTTTGTAGGAAGGCGCGGATGTCTGCGTATACGTCTTTGTCGTTCACAACAATGCGGCTAAAGCCAGCACTAAGCAGATCGCGCAAGACGCTCCCTGTTTTGTCGAGTTCGCTGAGCAGTTTGGCGGGCGGAGCCTCGCTTTTCAACTGCTTGAAGATTTCTTCCCACTTACCGAGCAGTTCCATCACTTCTTCGTGCAACTCCTGCACTTTTTTTCCCTCTGCTGCGGTACGGATGATGATACCAAAATTTTTGGGTTTGATACTTTCGGCCAGAGTGTGAAGGCGTTTGCGCTCCTCTGCACTGCCGATTTTTTTGGATACTGATACACTGTCAGAAAATGGCGAGAGTACCATGTAGCGGCCTGGCAAGGTCAGTTCACACGATAGGCGTGGGCCTTTTGTGGAGATTGGCTCTTTCAGGATTTGCACCAATATGGGAAAGCGCTTGTTGAGCACTTGGTCCACTTTGCCGGTCTTGACGATTTCCTCTTCGTATTTGAAATTGTCGAGCCGAGAGGTGTTGATGCTACCGCCGATCACTCCATTGCTCCACTTCACAAGCGAGCGGAGTTTTGGTCCTAGATCTGTGTAGTGCAGGAAAGCATCTTTCCGATGGCCAATGTCCACGAAAGCGGCATTCAACCCTGGCATCATCTTACGGATTTTACCGATGAAGATGTCGCCGACGGTGAAGTTGTTGTTGATTTGCTGATGGTGTATCTCCGCCAGTTTGCCGCCTTCCAATAAGGCGAGTTCAACGCCTGTTTCGGAGGCGTTGATAATGAGTTCTTTATCCACGATTGTAGGTTGGTTTGCAACAGGCAGGGCATGAGGTACGCCGGAAAGATATATTCCGAGGGACACACGAGACTGAAACCTCATTTCAGCCTACACGAGACCATTAAACCAGAGCCGGGGCGGCACAGGCAGCAAAAGAACCGTCTAAAAGTGGGCGCAAAAGGATTGGCAACAGGTAATTTAGGAAGCAAGGTGCCTCAGTTCGTCATGTTTCGTCCGGGGAGGGCTGAGGTGCAGTCGGTTAGCAGCGACGGCGCAGCGGAAGTGGGTCTGGGGACAAGGGGAAACCCGGCGAAAGTACGGTCAGGCGGCTGCCAATCAAGGTGGAGTGAAATAATGTGGTCAATGTGGTCAATTTAAGGAATGTGGCCAATGTACTCGGTGTGGGAAATTACTCCCGTTGTTCACATTGACCACATTCTTCACATTGACTACATTTTACACATTGCTTGGTCCAGTATGCGAAAAAACTTTCCGGTCGCACAGATGGCTCCCGGAAAGTTTTTTATTGAAGACGGCAAGTGTCTGTATGCTAATCCCAGCAAAGAATGTCCGGGTACGGAACACCATTGCCTGTGATTCAGGACACTATCGGTTCTTCTTTTTGTGGCGATTCTTGCGCAAACGCTTCTTGCGCTTGTGCGTGGCAATCTTATGTCGTTTACGTTTTTTTCCGCAAGGCATACAGCTTCGAAAGTTATGAGTTATGAGTTATGAGTTTCCCCGCATTGTCAACGTGCATTGCAGATATGGGCAAACTCGGTTGCTTTTATCGTATTTCCTGCCCCTTCATAGGCTTTTGCCAAAAGACAGGGTGTGTTCGGGTTGGTTTTGTCGAGCGAGCGGGCTTTTTCCAAGCGATCAATGGCGCGTTCCCACTGATTGGTTTTGATAGCCAAACGCCCCAGTGCATTGTAGACCGAAGCCTCATTGGGGTGTTTGCTCTCCAAGTCTCGGAGCATGAGTACGGCTTGCATTGGGTTGCTTGGCGGCGGGTTTTCCGCATAGACCAGTGCAAGATTAACTTGATGTTCTATTTTTTCAGGTTTAAGTGAAGCCGCGCTTTCAAAAGCCTTGATCGCATGATCAGCACAGTAATCCCGGATATTGGGATCTTGTGATGCCGTGAGACCGTTGAAAAAAGTGCCTCCTGCTACTGACCACGCCTCGTCAGTTTTTTCTATTTGCGCTACCTGCTCGGCCAACGTACCTGCCACGTAGATATCACCAAAACCGTACCACAGCCCTGATAACCGCTTGAGCAAAACGACCCGTTCGGGATCATTTTTTGAGACACTGATTTGCTGTTCCAATTCGGCAACTTGCGCCAATTGCTGTGCACTCAGTTTTGACTTTGCAGCATCGCGGAAGGACTCTGGCCCAGCACTTTTCTCCTCAATGGCCTGCGACTGCTCTGCCCTTTTCTGATGGGGCAGATTGGTGTTAAATCCAAAGTACAACCCAGAAAACAGGATGAGAGCGGCCACCAAGGCCAAATATTGAGGCTTTCTCATGGCTTATTCTTCGCCCTCGTCGCTTGGGAGGGAAGTCACATTTTTCTTCACTTGTTCCACAAATACTTTGGCCGGCTTGAACGACGGAATAAAGTGTTCGGGGATTTCAATGGACTTGCCCTTTTTGATGTGGCGGCCCACTTTTTTTGCGCGTTTTTTGATGACAAAGCTGCCAAAACCGCGCACATATACGTTCTCACCGCCCTGCATGGTGGTTTTGATTTCTTTGAAGAGCTCCTCAAGGGTAACGAGGACATCTACTTTAGCAACACCGGTCTTCTCCGAAATTGCGTTCACGAGGTCAGCCTTTCTCATGCTTTATTTTGTTGATTTTGAATAAGTTATGAACAAAATTTAGGTGTTCCAAAAATCGAGTTGCAAAGGTCGCTTATTTTTTCAGTTCAACAAGTTTTTGCTTGAAAAAATCAAGTGCCTACTTCGTTGAGTATCAGGTCAAAAAGCCCAGCCTAAGTCAACTTCATTTTTTCGACGGCGAAAGATATGTTCTGTCCTCCGAGTTTTTGCGTGTAAATCTTTTGAAAATTTGCAGCCGAATCGCAGCAAAGCAAAGTTGCGCCCCTGTTTTGAGAAAAAGAATCTGGCTTTGGCTTGTTTTGATGGCCTGTGTGGCTGTCATCGTGTGGAAACTGGCCTCCAACCGCGTACAATTGGCCACCCGAACCGAACTCAGCCGAGTCACTCGTGCTTTTGTACCCGTCGAGGTTGTTTTCCCGCAACTCGAGCCGTTGGCGAACAGGCTGGAGGCTGATGGCATCTTTCTGCCGGCAAAAGAGATGTTTGTCATCTCTGAGACCGCTGGCCGGGTACTCGAAGTATTCAAAAACAAAGGGGAGTGGGTAACAGAGGGAGACCTAATCGCAAAAGTGGACGATGAACTCTTGCGCACTGAACTCGAAGCGACTCAGGCCAACTTGGCTAAAATGCGCAAAGACCGCGAACGGCTCACCAACCTCATCGAAGGTGAAGCCGCGCCCAAAAACAAAATCGAAGACATCGAACTGGGCATACTGGCTGCCGAAGCGAAGGAGAAAGCCCTCAAAAAACAAATCGCCAACACCAGTATCAAAGCCCCTATGACAGGTACGTTGGGTCTGCGCTTCATTGAGCGCGGCAGCGTCATCGGGCCGGGCATCCAAGTGGGGCAGATCACCAACCTTGAAAAACTTTTCCTGATGGTGAAGGTGACCGAACGCGATGTGCTTCATGTCTCAAAAGGGCAATCAGTGGCCATCACTGCCGACGTGTATCCCGACTCAAAAGTGCCTGCTAAAGTGACCAATATTGGCTTGCGGGCTGACAATGCGTTCAATTATGACGTGGAAATAGAGGTGCCTAACCCCAAGTCCACTCCGCTCCGTGCGGGTATGCACGCCAGAGCCGCTTTTGTTTTTAATACTGATCGTCAGGGACTTACATTGCCACGTCGCGCTATCGCGGGTAGCCTGTACGAAGCCAAGGTGTACGTTGTGATCAAAGATTCGCTCGCAGAACTCCGCTCGGTGACGCTTGGCGAAGCCTTCGATGAAAAGGTGGAGGTGCGTTCTGGCCTCCGAGAAAAAGAGGCCGTGGTGCTGAGTGGCCAACTTAACTTGAGCAATGGTGCTAAGGTGAAAGTGATACGGGGAATTGAAAATTGAAAATGGAGAATTGAGCGCGGTAAGTACCTCCGTAGATTTAAACACATAGGCACATAGGGACATAGAGTGTTGATTGTCAAAACTATGTGTCCTATGTGTCTAAGTGTTTAGTATCAACTAATTGTGTTCAGGTACTTATGCTCATTTCCCCATTATCAAATTCCCCCTACTGCCCCATCAGCCGCGCGTCCATCTCGTCCAATTTGGTACCCATGTTCTGGGCCTTTTGGTAGTCCTGTTGCGCGGCGGCCTTGTTGCCAATTTGAGCGTTGGCGCGGGCGCGTTCGAGGTACGCAATGGCGAGGTTGGGGTTGTATTGGAGGGCCTTGTTGAGGCGGCGTATGGCATCCTGGTTTTTGTTCATCGCCCGCTGGATCATGCCGCTTTCGTACCAGATGTTGGCGTTGATGGGGTCGAACTTCAGGTAGTGGTCGTAGTCAAGCAGTGCCTTGTCGTACTGCCGGAGCGTGTAGTAAGCGATGGAGCGGTTGAAGTAGCCGTTCTTGTTGAGCGAGTCGAGCGCGAGGCCCTCGTTGATGTCGCTGACGGTTTTTTCAAAATTGTTGAGCGCCCCGTGGGCCGCGCCCCGGTTGATGAGCGTCTCGGCCTTCGCCTTGTTGGGTATTTTGGGCAGGGCCAGCGCAGCGTCGTAGTCCGCGATGGCCTTCGTGATGAGGTCGCGGCTCTGACTGGCAAATTTGCCGCTGGTACCCATATCGAAGTAGGTTTTGCCCCGGCTGTTGTAGAGTTCCGGTTTTTTGCCCTCAATGGCGATGGCCTGTGAGTAGTCTTGCAGCGCTAGGTCGTATTTGCCCAGTTTTCGGCGAAACTGGCCCCGGTTCCAGTAAGGTAACGAGTTTTTTTGGGTTTCGTCCTTCTCCAACTGCATCACGTGCGTCCAGAGCGTCTCGCCGTTTTCCCATATTTTTACCTGCCGCACCGTCCAGAAGGCAAAGCCGCCCAGCACGAGGGCAGCTGCTATTTTCAAAATCATGCTCAGGTCTTCGCGTGCCGTGCCTTTTTCAAAATAGTAGGCCGCGACGGCGAACATCCCGAAGTACGGCACATAAGTGAAGCGGTCGGCCAAGTAGCCCTGGCCCGCGCCAAACCATTGCAACAGGAACATGACATTGAACCAGAAAAACAAGATGCCGAACACCCACATCCGGCGGTCGCGCTTCCAGAGCCACCACACACCTGCCCAAATGGCGATAAAAAATAGCGGTGCGACATACACCACAGTTGGCAGCGGCTTCGGGTAGGGGTAAAGCGGCGACATGGGGTAGGGAATCGCCAACTTGTAGAGGTACACACAGAAGGAGTACATCCCGATGCACATCCGGTCGAGCGCGTTGAAGTTTGTCACCTCGCTGTCGTCGTTGATCGACACCAGCTGCGGCACATAGTTAGAAGCGACGATGCCGAGGGCCTTGAAAACACGAATGCCCGTGTTGGATCCTAACGTGAACAGGTTGGTAAGGCCGAATATCAGGGAGAGCAGCCAGAAGGGGATTTTTTCTAAAATTAAGCCCCGACCTATCGGCCTGCGGTACCAGTAGTCGAGCGCGAGCATCGAGAGCGGCAGCGTCACGGCCTGCACTTTGGAGAACATGGAGAGTGTGCCGAGGCCCAGCATAGCAGCGTAGAGCCAGCGTTTACGGCTCCTGTTTTCCGATTTCACCCATTGGTCGTAGCAGAGCAGGGCGGCAAAAAAGAAAACGGCGAACAGCACGTCTTTCCGCTCTGTAGCCCAAGCCACCGACTCCACGCGCATCGGGTGTATGCCAAAAAGTAAGCCGCCCACCAGTACACCCCATCGCCCGATGCCCATGCGCCAGAGCAGCAGCATGACGAGCCAGACGGTGAGCAAGTGCAGCAGCAGGTTGTCGGTATGGATGAGCCGCTCGCTGATCTTGCCACCCGCCATTTTTTTTTCGAGGGCAAACGTGAGGATGGGCAGGGGGTTGTAGTTGCCGATGACTGCGCCTTTTTCGATGTCGAAGATGTTGCTCACCGTCTCGCCCCAGGGTACGAGGCCCGTCTGCTCGATGTTCGGATTTTCCGTGATGTTCGGGTCGTCGTCCCAGTTCACGAGCAGGTTGTCGAGTGAAGGCCAGTAGCACAAGGCTGTGACAACCAGTGCAATAAGCCCAAATTTCCACCATCCCGCTTGCCCATCAGTTGCTTTCTGGAGGGGCTGTGAGGCTGTAGATTTAGGTTTTTGAACAACGGGTTGGGGCCGTTTTTGTGGTGCGGGTATAGGTCTTTTCGCCATGATAGTGTAGTGGTATAGGGCGGCAAAAGTAGACAATCGACGGCAACTGCTCAACAGCAGGTTTTGTCGTACAGCAGACCGGAAACGGCCGCCCCGCCCCGCCAAATGGCGAAATGACGATTGGCGAAATGCCCGGCACCGTCTGCCACAGGGCAGATTTATCGACGTAAGTACCTGAAATTGGGCAAAAGGACACCCTCGCCCTACGGAAGAAGAAAATACTTTTGCTGCACGAAAATTCGCTTTATCGTTCAGTGCGGGCAAAATCATTTGGCCGCACTGGCTTTTATCCAACTCAAACTCTTCACGCTTTAACTTTTATCTCTAATCATGCTGAGAAATCTATTCCTCGCATTCGGAGCCATCCTGCTCCTTGCCACTACCGCCGCCGCCCAGCGCAACTGCGGTGCCGAAGAACTGCTCCACCAACAGATGGACAACGACCCGATCTTCCGCGAAGCCCGCGAACTGATCGAACGCCAGATACAGGAATACATCCTGAGCGGCGGCGTACACGACCGTGTGCAGGTCACCATCCCGGTGGTCGTCCATGTGCTTTGGCAAACTACGGCGCAAAACGTCAGCCAGGCACAAATTCAATCGCAGATTGATGTGCTGAATGCCGACTTCCGCAAACTCAACGCCGACATTGCCAGCGTTCCCTCCGTATTTCAGGGGCTGACGGCTGACATGGAGATCAACTTCTGCCTCGCCACGCAAGACAACGGCGGTGCCGCTACCACTGGCGTGGAACGCCGCTCCACCACCAACACTTCATGGGCTTACACCAACAACAACATGAAGTTTTTTGCCAACGGCGGCCTTGACGCTTGGAATCGCGACAAGTACCTCAACATCTGGGTCTGCAACCTGAGCGGTGGCATCCTCGGCTTTGCTACCTTCCCTGGCGAGGCAGCCAACGTGGACGGTGTAGTCATCACGACCACTGCTTTCGGCACCAACGGCACCGCTGCCGCACCTTTCAACAAAGGCCGCACAGGCACCCACGAGGTGGGCCACTGGCTCAACCTTTACCACATTTGGGGCGACGACGGCACCTCTTGCACTGGCACGGACCAGGTGGGTGACACGCCCAACCAAGCCGACGAGCACTACGGTTGCCCCACCTTCCCGCAGGTGAGCTGTAGCAATGGCCCCAACGGCGATATGTTCATGAACTACATGGACTACACCGACGATGCCTGTATGTATATGTTCAGCACAGGGCAAAAAACCCGCTCGCAAGCACTTTTTGCCAGCGGCGGCGCACGTTTCGCGCTGCTCAGTTCGCCTGGCTGCCAGCCGCCCACCACCAACTGCGGCACTCCTTCGGGCCTTGCGGCCAGCAGCATCACCCAGACCAGTGCAACCCTCGCTTGGGGCGCAGTGAGCGGTGCCACCTCCTACAACCTGCAATGGAAATTGGGTTCGTCGTCCACTTGGACCACTGTGAGCGGCCTCACCGCAACCTCCTACGCGCTGAGCGGCCTCACTGCCAGCACTGCCTACAACTACCAAGTGCAGGCAGTTTGCCCGGCGGGCAGCGGCAGCTACTCCTCGGCGGCTTCGTTCACCACAGCCGGCACAAGCTGCACCGACAACTACGAGACCAACGAGACCCGCAACAACGCGAAAGCCATCACTGTTGGCACAGCCATCACTGCCAAAATCGGCACTTCCACTGACAAGGACTACTTCAAGTTTAGCAACACCACTGCCCTTCGCAACGTGAAGGTGAACTTAACTAACCTGCCTCTCGACTACGACCTGAAACTGTATCGTGGCAGCTCGCTGTGGGTACTTCCGAGAACGGCGGCACAACTGCCGAGCAGCTGATCTACAACAACACACTGGCAGTGGCTACTTACACTGCTTATGTGTATGGCTACAATGGTTTGTTTGACAACTCAGTGTGTTACACCCTGTTAGCCACCCTGAGCAGCACCAATTTCACCCGCTCCGACGGCAGCACCGATGGCCAGGTAGTGGAAATCGAAATCCCAGTAGTGTTTGAAAATGCAGGTTTCGGCCTTTACCCCAACCCTGCCAGCCAGCAGGTAACGGTAGAGGTGCCGATGGAAAACGAAGCCGATGTGACGGTTTCCATCATGGACCCTGCTGGTAAAGTGGCCGCTCAGCAGCACCGTACGCTCAGCAAGGGCGACAACCAGATGTTGTTTGATGTGAGCAACATGCCCAACGGCATCTACTTCGTGCAGGTGCGCAACGGCGACACGGCTCTGACCCGCAAATTGGTGAAAAGCGAGTAAACGGCTTTTGGCTGTTTTACCCGCCGAAGGCTTGCCGTAGGAGGGTGGCCTTTAGCCATTGGCTTTGGTGCGGCATGGGTTTTCGC
>JAYSUY010000726.1:0-10769 GCA_043718855.1 Saprospiraceae bacterium
CGCAAAAGGGGCGGCACGGCCCAAGCCGCGCCGCCCCTCTAAGCGCATTCGTGTTGCTGAAAAAGCAACTTACTCCAGCACGATTTTCACAAAAAACGCCTGCCCCGATTTGTCCCGCACTTCCAGCCACACCATCCCGGCGGGCAGTTGCTGGGGCAGACGCACCTGAACACCGTCCAAGCGGCCCTCAGCCCACTGCTTCCCAGCAGCGTCGAACAAGCGCCAGGGCGCACCCTCAATGCCCTCCCCTCGCAGTTGCAGCACTGTAGCCGCAGCCGCAGGGTTGGGGAAAACCGTGATGCGCGGTGCTGCCGCTCGGCCCGGCTCCTTCGCCAAACTTACCCCCACTACCTTGCCCACTTCATGCTCCGTGGTGTTGGTGATCACTGGCGGGTTGAAGTCAAAGTAGATGGCCGCGCTGTTCTCGATTTTGGTGCCGTAGGCCAAGTCAGGCTGCTGCGCGATGTGGAACGACAGGTAGCCGTGTGACAGCGGCTCGTTGGCGAAACTGTCCACCAGCAGGATGTTCTTGAACCTGAAAACCAGCACGTTGTCTACCGTTTTTTCAAACTCGTAAGGATGGCTGGATGCGCCGAGGCGGATACGGCTGGCATCCAGCGCAGCGGGCAGCGTGTCGCGTACCACCACCGTGAATGCTGTGTCGGTACCCGTGTTCTGGAAACGAATGAGGTACTCGATGTCTGTGTTTTCGCGGATCAGGTGCTGCGGACCCACCCCGCGCGGGAAGCCCTGCTTGTCGTTCGGATCGAAGGAGCCGATCACCTGCTGGCACTCGTTGTCTTCCGAGCGGCTCGCGTCGTAAATTGGGAACATCGTGATGAAGCCTGTGCTGAACGTGCCGCCATTCACGTCACAACCTTCCAGTGCCACAGCCGGAGTGCTGGGCCTCGGGTGGTTTGGCTCCTGCTGCGCCTCCAAGCGCCAGGTGGAGCCGTTGGCTGGCAGCGTGAACACCCGCTCCGCCCCAGGTCCGAGTTGGAACGGCCCTTCCTGCCGCATCACATCATCCTCAATGATGACGTACTCGCGTTGCTCGGCCATGCCCGCCGTGCCGGTATTGACAATGCGAAACTGCACTTCGTTGCCGTTGCAAGTGCCAATCACCGATACGTTGGCTCCGCTCCACAAGGGCAGTATAGGGTCGCAAAGCGTGTCTGGGTACGCGTGTACGGAGTAGCAAAGTGTCTGTTCGAGTGTCGTTGAGTCGCAATTGATCACCGACCGGAACTGAAAAGTGAGGCATTCTCCCGAAGCCAAAGTGCCGAATTGAAAACGGTACACATCGGGCGAAACCGTCGTGTAGGGCAGCGTGGCATCGGTGATCGGCTCAAACTCTGGAGCCAGCGTCACATCGGCGTAGGCATCGGTCGCATCCTTCGTACCTTGGTTGCACACGCTGACTTTGAACACGTTAGGGAAGCAGCGGCGCAGGAATGGCGTAGTGATGTCGGCCTGTATGTCCACACAATCAGACAGCGGCTGCGCCGAAAAATCGGTGCGCACCGTGTCCGGCCCGCTCAGGTTGACCACCTGCACTGCGGGGCAGGCCGCCCAAGCAGCAGTGGGCGGAAGCATGGACACCGTGTAGGGCGTTTGCAAAGTGTCCACCCAGATGGTGTAATGTCCTGCGGAGTCGGTGAGGGTGGCTGTGGTTCCGCCCGACGCGCCTTCTGCCTGCACCATCCAGTGTTGCAAGGGTTGCTCGCCGAGGTCAGCGGTGCAGTTGGCGTTGGCATCGCGGCGCACAAAGCCTTCGAGTAGGGCAAATCCCACTGGTGAACTGCTGAACGCCACTTCGACCACTTGGCCCTGCGTCAGCGCGTTGAGCAGGGCCGTGCCGATTGAATTTCGCACCATGATCACCGGGATGGTGACGCTGTCGCCGACTGAACCGGGGGCCATGTTGATCACTGACTCGCCAAAAGTTACGATAATGACCCCGATGGCCCCCTGATTTTGGGCGTTCAGCACCTTCCGGCTAAACTCGCACGAGCCGCGCCAGATGATGGCAAATTTCCCGGTGAAATCGGTGGCATTGGGGTCGCAAAACAAGGAATCAGGGCTGGGCACTGCCGCCAAGCCGCGCACGACACCGTTATCCACGCTCGCCCCAAAAGTGGCTGCGGAATAGTAGAGTGGCGCGAAGATTAGGGGGTCGTGAGCCGGGTACTGGGCGTAGAGCGACGCGGGCTGCAAAACGGAGAAAAACGGGATGACCCGCTGGGTGTTTTGCCCAAAAACGGACGGCGCGAAGGCTGTACACAACAGCAGGGCGAACAGGTGGAGACTTCTCATCAGGGACAAATTTTGAACTGTGAAGTAGAGATTTTTTTGACGGTACAAACATTCAGGGTTTGTGGCTCAGAAAAAAAGACAAATTTTGTGGGTCGTTAATTTTTTGAGTAAAAAATTTTAGATAAAAAATTGACTATCAAATTTTTAGTAAAAAAATCGTTAAAAAATAATCATCAACCCCACCCCCGGCCCCCCACCCACTGGGAGGGGAGCACGGCATACGCCGAGGCGTGTACGGTGTCTCGTCCCCCCTCCCAGTGGGGGAGGGGCCGGGGGTGGGTTCACTACGATCATGCACACCACTCCCCTCTGGCAAATCCTCTCCGCCCTGTCGCAGCCCGCGCTGCGCAGCATCGGGCAAATGGCCGACTCACCTTTTTTCAATCAGCGCGACGACGTGCGGCTGCTCTACCAGTACCTGCGCAAGAGTCTGCAAGCGGGCCAAACGCCTACCCGTGAGGAGGCCTATGCCGCCGTTTTTCCCGAAAAAAAATACGACGCGGCCAAGTTGCGCCTCGTGCTGCACTTCCTCACCGAGTTGGTGCGGCAGTACCTCGTGTGGCAGCAACTGGGGCAGGAGACCGGCCAAAAAGAACTGCTGCTGGCCACCTCGCTTCGCCAACTTTCGCTCGACCACCTGGCGCACGATGTGCTGCGCCACGCCGACACCGCGCTCGGCCAAGCCGAGCGACAGGCCGACCCAGGGGTGCAGGAGCGCCGATTCCACATCCACGCCGAGACGATGCGCCACACGCGCGGCAGCACCCGCACCCAAGATTTGAACTTGCAGGGCCTCTCCGACCAGATGGAAAAAGCCTTCGTGCTGCGCAAACTCAAATTGGCTTGTGAACTGCTCTCGCACAGTGCTGTGTTTCGCGCCGATTACGATTTTGGACTGTTGGATGCTGTGCTGACCCACATCCGCAACTCCCCGGGCCTGTCCGTGCAGCCCGAAATCGCGCTGTACTACCACTGCTGCATGGCACTGCTGCACCCGGAGGAGGCCGCCCACTTCCGCAACCTGAAGCCGCTGTTGCTACAGGTTGATGAGGTATTTCAGCCCGAGGAGTGCCGCGATGTGATGCTTTTGGCCCTCAATTTTTGCATCCGCAAACTGAACGACGGTGATGAGGCTTTTGCCCACGAGGGGCTGGAATTGTACCAAAACGCGCTCGAAAAGGGCTATTTGCTGGAAAAAGGCGAACTATCGCGTTTTACTTTCCGCAACGTGGTGGGCATGGGCCTGCGGATCAAAGCCTTTGATTGGGTGGAACGCTTCATCGCAGACTATGGTGGGCGAATCGCTCCGGCACACCGCGAGAGTATGGTGAGTTTCAACCGCGCCCGCCTTGAGTACAGCCGCCGCCGTTACCCGCAGGCCATGTTGCTGCTGCAAAAAGCCGACTACAAAGACCTGCTGCTGCACCTTGCGGCCAAAACCTTACTCCTGAAAATTTACTACGAAGCCGACGAACTGCGCCTGCTGGACGCGCTGCTGGATTCGATGAGCATCCTGCTGCGCCGCAAAAAAATCATTGGCTACCACAAGCAAAATTATCTGAACATCATCCGGTACACTCAAAAATTAGTGTCGCTCAATCGTTTGGATGCAGCGGCTGTGCTGGCTTTCCGACAGAGCGTGGAGGCGGAGGAACACCTTACGGAGCGGGAGTGGCTGCTGGAGATGGCGGGGTGAAATAGACACGATCTCACTTCCTTCGTACAGGGGTAAGCAGTAAAACTGTACCATCCATCAATTCCACCCGCGCCCGTACCCGCTCTGCGTCGTTCGCGCGGTTTTTGGGTAGTTTTAATGAAGCAACACCTTGTCTCTGTGGGATTTGTACGGAGTCCAGCAGGATCTCAGACTGCTTGATTTGGGCATAGTCCTGTGGTAGATGGAAGTACTCAAACTGGATGGAGTCACGCTCCGTTTCTACAACAAAGTAAACTTTGGGCAGTGGAAATCCAGAGGGCTTGAGCATCATCTCATGGGCGATGTAGAACATCTCTCGCACTGTTTTTCTGTCGCTCTGTTCACATGGATCACAAACTCTACCCCAGCGGTAACGCCAAAGGTGTTCTCCCTCTTTGATGACAAAATTATAGGTTGGGGAATCTGTTGAGTAAAAAAGGACACCGCCAATGGTATCGATGATAGGCGGAAGGCACCTCACATGGAGCGAGTCCAAGCAGTGCCGCAAGGCCGCCAAGTCAGCGGAAGAGAACGTTTTGCCGACCTTCGTATAAGGCAGCCTGCGATTGCCTTCCTCCCGATACGCCAAATCAGATTTCCACACGCCGCCTTCGTTGTAAAACGCACACAGATGGTCAAATTCTCCCCAACCTCCTAACGCTCTGTACCAGTACACCGTATCATAACTGCCAATGGTTGGCATCTGCAAGGTAGTATCCATGAACAAGACTGGGCGATCAATAAAGAATCTGTCATAGTCGGAGATCTGCTGTAAGCAATATTCTTGGGACTTCTCCGAACCACAGCCCAACAGCATCAGCAAGCAAAGGCAGAGCAATAGGTTGGAGGACAGTAGGTTGGGCATTTGAGCAGTCAAATTGCAGGTTTTCGGGCTATTCCTACATCTGATACTTCACCTCTTCTGGCGGCACCAACGGCGCGGCGGCTTCTTTCATACTCGGCGGCTCACTGCCGACGGCGGTGGGCGGCTCGTGCATCACAGAACGCGGGCGCAGCGGCATCAGCAGCGGATTTTCTTTATAGTCGAACCATGCCACCAATTGCTCCACTGAAATATCAGGAGCCGAACCATCCTCATACTGACTCAAGTCACTGATACCCAGCATATCCGCACCGAGATACTGACCAAGTTGGTAGTACGCTTCCCACTGAATTTCGTCAAAAAACTGGTCGCTCGTAGGCTCGTGCGGGAAGTCGGGGTGGTAGATTTTGTACTTGTAGGTGCCGAATTTTAGGCGGTCTTCGGCTTCTGATAGCACGGGCTTGCCCGTGGGAGCCAGCACGGAGGATTTGACGTAGATGAAGGTACCCACCTTGCGTGGTTCGTCAAAATTAACCACCTGCGAGACTTCGAGTTGGGTGGTCGGGTCCACTGTTTTTTGGTCGTCCCACCACTGATAGATGTCCGCTACTGCGAAGCGTTTTTTGGAGTACACCTGCGAAGGGCGGGGGCGGATGAGTTCCTCCGGTTGCTCATCATGTCGGAAGCGGATTTCGAGGCCCAGTTCGTTACGGGCGCGGATGATGAGGTTGTTCAGGTCGGCGAAAGCGTAGAGTTTGTCCTCGCCCGCATCCACCGCCACGATGAGGCGGCAGCCCCGGCGCAGCAGTTCGTACACCCCCAGATTCTCGATGTGACCGCCGTCCGAGATGTTGATCATCGTATTGTTCGACCCGATGCGGCCCAGCAGTTCGCGGAAAAAGTAGATGGGCCACCACACGATGGCGCGGGTCTTTTCCAAGATGCGGGGGTTGGAAATCCAGAAGCCCAAGCGGGCGTTGAACACCGTCATCAGCACGCTCAACATCTGGTTGGAGTACATCCCCATGCCGGGGTTCATCGCCGCCGCCGAGATGGTCACCGCCGCCGGGAGCGTCATCCGCTGATAGTCCCAGTAGTGGTCGGTAGGCACGTAGCACACCAATTTGGAGCCGCAAAACAGCGGGCTAAGCAAGTAGTAATCGCTCGTTTTGCTACCCTTGAACACGTCATCGCCATCCGGGTTGAGCAGATTGAGGCAAGTATTGATAAGCGGGTAGGGCGCGATGTAGTCCGCTTTTTTGTCCGAATGGGCATTGAAAATATCCTTCAGCGGCACATTGTCGTGGCCGCCAGAGAAGCGCAGGAACAGGTCGGCCAACTGCTTGCGGTAGTAGCGGTGGAAACTCAACGCGTTGGGGTTGGTGAAAAAACCGAGCACGAAAAGCAGAACGGCATTGATGGCGTAGTCCGTCATCTGCTCTCCTGTCAGGTATGCCGAACCCTGAAAATCTGTCAGCATTACCCAGATGTACAGCACCAGTGCCACCGTGAACACCACTGACTCCACGCGGTTGAACCACTTGGACACCCCCAGATTGAAGTTCAGGATGATGTTGACCAAAAAGTGCAGCAGCAGTAGACCGCCCACCAATGCCACCAACCACCACGACCAGTTGCTGCCCTGCAAAAAATTGAGCCATGCAAAAGGCCGTTCGCCCAGTAAACCAGTGATGATCAGGTAGATGTGGTAAATCAGCCCGCCCACGATGACTGGGCTGATGAGGCTCATCAGCCAACTCACTGCGAAGGCCACCGTCAGCAGAAACGTGTTGCCGGTTTTCCAGAAGCCCTTGCCGGGTATCAGGTATTCCCCGTGCTGGCGCATCGCGTCAATCTGATCTGGGGTAAAAAGCCGGGTAAAATCGCCCTCCTGTCGCGCCGTGCCTTGCACATAAGCGTTGGTGTAGCCCCCGCCCGACACGCTGCTCAGGTAGTCGGCTTTTTGTAAAATGCCAAACTTGTTGAGTGTTTTCAGGATGCCCAGATTGATGGTGGCCGAGCGGATGCCACCGCCCGACAGCGCGATGCCAA
Organism: Saprospiraceae bacterium; assembly: GCA_043718855.1. Classification (GTDB taxonomy): domain Bacteria; phylum Bacteroidota; class Bacteroidia; order Chitinophagales; family Saprospiraceae; genus M3007. The sequence goes on from JAYSUY010000726.1 coordinate 6,888, forward strand.
ACCAGTTCTCTTGCTCCGTTGAGCCATGCTCAATGTCGAGTTTTTTGCGCCGCAGCCGCAACTGCTCTTTTTCGTGGAGGATGACATCTTTGAAGGAAAAAGTGGGCATGGGAGAGAGTAGGGAGGCCCGCCTTCGTCGAGGCTACGGCGGGTAAAGATGAACAGTTAAGGGTGGGGGGAGCAGCAAACACGCACGGCAATCCCGAGAATCGGGATTGCCGTGTATCCTACGCATACAACGGGAAACCCTCCATCAACGCGTTGATTTCCCCCCGCACTTTTGCCTGCACTCCCGCGTCGTCGGGGCGGCTCAGCACCTCGTCCACCCAAGCCACCACCTGTCGGCATTCGGCCTCGCCAAAACCCCGCGTCGTGACAGCCGCCGTACCCACCCGGATGCCCGAAGTGGTCATCGGCGGCTGCGGGTCGAAGGGAATCATGTTTTTGTTCGCCGTGATGTCTGCCGCCACGAGGACGTTTTCAGCCACCTTGCCCGTTACATTTTTTGATTGCAAATCAATGAGCATCATGTGGTTGTCGGTGCCGCCGGAGATAATGTTGTAGCCGCGAGCAGTGAACTCGGCAGCCATCGCTTGGGCGTTTTTGATCACGTGCTGCGAGTAGGTTTTGAACTCCGGGTGCAGCGTTTCGCCGAAGGCGACGGCCTTCGCGGCGATGACGTGTTCCAGCGGCCCGCCCTGCATTCCAGGGAAAACGCCGCTGTCCAAGATGCTCGACATCTGTATCGGCGCACCTTTTTTGGTGGTGCGACCCCAGGGATTGTCGAAATCCTTGCCCATCAGGATGATGCCACCGCGCGGGCCGCGCAGCGTCTTGTGCGTGGTGCTCGTCACGATGTGGCAGTGCGGCATGGGGTCGTTCAGCAAGCCCGAAGCGATGAGGCCCGCCGGGTGTGCGATGTCGGCCAGCAGCAGTGCGCCCACCGCATCGGCGATGCTGCGGAAGCGGGCGTAGTCCCAGTCGCGGGCGTAGGCCGAAGCCCCACAGATGATGAGTTTGGGCCGCTCGGCGAGCGCGATGGCCTCCACCTTGTCCATATCCACACGGCCTGTGTCAGGCTCCACGCCGTAGAAAACTGGACTGTACACCTTGCCAGAAAAGTTCACTGGCGAGCCGTGTGAGAGGTGGCCGCCGTGCGCGAGGTTGAAACCCAGAATCTTGTCGCCCGGCTGGAGGCAGGCCAGAAAAACTGCCGCGTTGGCCTGTGCGCCGGAGTGCGGCTGCACATTGGCCCACGCCGCACCGAACACCTGCTTGATGCGGTCGATGGCGAGTTGTTCTATCTCGTCCACCACCTCGCAACCGCCGTAGTAGCGGCGACCGGGGTAGCCCTCGGCATATTTGTTGGTGAGGCAAGTGCCCATCGCGTCGAGTACGGCTTGGCTCGTAAAATTTTCAGAAGCAATGAGTTCTACGCCGCGCCGCTGGCGGGCGAGTTCTTTTTCTATCAGAGAAAAAATGATGTCGGACATGGTGGGTGAAGTACCCCGAAACTCTATTTCGGGAAGGTTAGATGTAAGGCGGATTGACAATCCGCTTAGGTGTAGGGCGATTGTCGATCCGCCCTACAGTTCAGTACGCCCATTTCAGGTACAGCGCCCCCCAAGTGAAGCCGCCGCCGAAGGCGGTCAGGATGATGTTGTCACCTTTTTTTAACCGCGACTCGTATTCCCAGAGGCAGAGCGGCAAAGTGCCAGCAGTGGTGTTGCCGTACTTTTCGATGTTCACCATCACCTTCTCCATCGGCACATGGAGGTGCTCGGCTACCGAGTTGATGATGCGCATGTTGGCTTGGTGCGGCACCACCCATTGCACATCATCAATGGTCATTTTATTGCGGCGGATGATTTCTTCGCAGGTGCTGGTCATGCCCTTCACGGCGTGTACAAACACACGTTTGCCGTCTTGCCAAGCATAGTGTTCGTGAGCGGCCACCGTCTCGGCACTGGCTGGGCGCAATGAGCCGCCGGCCTTCATGTGCAGCATGGTTCGGCCAGAGCCATCGCCACGCAGTACGAAATCTTGGATGCCCATGCCGTCTTTTCGCGGTTCCAGCAGCACGGCCCCTGCGCCGTCGCCGAAGATGACGCAGGTGTTGCGGTCGGTATAGTCAATGATGGACGACATCATGTCAGAACCTACCACGATCACCTTGTTATACGTCTCATTCTGAACGAATTGTGCGCCTGTGGATAGAGCAAACAAAAAACCAGAGCAAGCAGCGTTGATGTCGAACCCGAAGGCGTTTTTGGCACCTACCTTATCGCACACCGTGTTGGCGGTGTCAGGGAAAACCAAGTCGCCCGTGACAGTAGCGACGATGATCAAGTCAATCTCTCCGGGTTTTACGCCCGTTTTACTGAGCAGACCGCGCACGGCTTCGGCGCACATATCTGAAGTGGCCCAACCTTCTGTTCGCAAAATGCGCCGCTCACGGATGCCCGTGCGCGAGGTGATCCACTCGTCGTTGGTGTCCACCATTTTTTCAAGATCAAAGTTTGTTAGTTTTGTGTCCGGCACCCAGCCGTGTACACCAGTGATGGCAGCGCGTATTTTGCCCATAATTTGAGAGTAGGTGAAAGGGGCGAGTAGATAGAGAGGAGAAGATGGTGAGGGGGCGAAATTACATCGGCTTCATATTTTGCCTCTAAAGTATTTTTAGAGGATGGTTTCCACGCAGCGAAGCGTTTTCCTTTAACCGAGGATTGCAAACAAATTACCGAAAATGTTAACAAGCGATTTTTTTTGAAGGGAAAGCAAAGATTTTTACGCAATATTTTTTAACAAAAAACCTATTTTTGCAATTCTACTTGCTAAGTAAAAGGGCCATATTCTTTTAAAAAGAAGAGAAAAAGACACAAAAAATTAATTTTTAGATTGCCCTTTGTTTGAGTGCCTAAAAAAAAGTACTCAACAAAAGCCGTTTAGTGTTCTTTGCATGCTTGAGGTGACGCTGCACTTTTGTAACTTCAAACAAAGCAAACGACGGCAGACGAGATGAGCAACCGCAAAGTTTGACCAACAGATTCTGTCACTTTTCATGAGATTATATACGGGAAACCGGCGCGATGCAAACGAGCATCGCGCTTTTTTTTTGCCCCTACGTTTGGATACCCGTTGAGGTGGTTTCATGTCTCTCATTGAGATAGCTCCATGACGACTAACGAAATGACGAAAACGCCTACCTTTCCCCGCCTTTTCGGGGAGGCAATGTGCGCCAATCCTTGCGCGTTAGTGCGCAGTTCAATACAATTCGTGAACATACTCCCGGTTTTTTCGCCTTCTATGAAAGTTAAGTTTTCTGTCCTGATCTCATTGGTTTGTTTTTTTGCTTGGTCCGTTGCGCAGGGGCAATCTGTGGGCGAGTTAGAATCTCGATTCAAGAAGGCGACTTCCAAGCAGGACAAAATGAACATTGCCTACCAGTTGGCCGACAAAATGAAGCGGTCGAACGCTGCCAAAGCCGCCGACTACGCTTGGCAGGCCAACCAACTGGCCATCCAAGTAGGCGACAAGCGCCGCGAAGCCGAATCGGCCAATCTCAGTGCCGAAGCCACGCTGTCATCTGGCAATCTCAAACTGGCTGCCGAACGCTACACCCAATCTTGGAACGCTGCTCGCAACTACGGTCTCCGCGATTTAGCCATCAATTCTGCCGATCGACTACAGGAAATCTCCCGGCGGCAAAATAACCTGAAAGAAGAACTCAAGTGGAGCCGGGAGGTAGTCAACTACCTCAAAGAAAGCGGTGGCGGTTCACGTGGCGGCGGCGATGCACAACGGCGGCTGGAAAACCAGCTGGCCGCAGCGGAGCAGAAGATCAGGGAACTGGTTGCCAAACTGGAGCAAGCGACTGGCCAG
>JAYSUY010000727.1:0-3756 GCA_043718855.1 Saprospiraceae bacterium
CTCTCCAAAATGGAGAGGGGAGGCGTGATGACACTTTGCCGCGTATGTCGCCTCTCCCCTCTCCATTTTGGAGAGGGGCCGGGGGTGAGGCTGTCACCATCGCCCCCTGCACCCGCTTGAAATAATTGGAAAAATACCCGCCATACGGCGGCGCAGCCAAGTCAAAATCGCCGGCGGTGAGGGTGGTATTTTTCCGTTTCAGTTGGATGAAAATGCGGTCGAACTCTTGCAACTGGCGGGTGGTGCCATCGGGTTGCAGCGGCACGGAGTTGTCGGAGAGCGCGGCAGCCAGTTCGAGGTCGTTGCCCAGGCGGCCGTTGAGTTGGAGGTTGAGGTTGGAGTTGAACACGAGGTTTTGGCTGTTGCCGAACGAGAGGCCCCGCGTGTAGGCTCCGGTGGAGGTGAGGCCGCTCGTTTCCCAGGGTCGCGTATTGGTCTCGAAGGGTGCATAGTCGAAGGCGATATCTGGCTCGCCAGAGCGGGCGCGGCGGATGGCGGTAGTGTCCAGACGGCTCACCGGGACAGCAAGGTCGAAGGGCAGCACTCGGTACGCCACGAGCAGGGTGCGGCAGTTGGGGCAAGCCGCTCGGAGCCGTGCCGTATCGGTGCGGAGCGTGCTGTTTTCCAGTAAAAAAAAACGGAGGTCGAGCGGCTGTCCGTTGGCCGAATCGGCTACGGACAGCAGGGGTGCGGCGATGGTGAGCGAATCGAGCCGCTGCAACGGCACACTGGCGGAGATGTAGCGGCTGCGCAGGTTAGACAAATCGCCAATACGCTGCGCCGAAAGCGGCACACACAGGCTACACGCCAGCATTAGCAGCCAGACGGCGGCAAGGGTGTTTCTTGTTGAATTGCGCAAATGCAGACTTGGTGCAAACGATGGGCAGGAAGTTGCCCGGTGAAAAACGATGAAGTATGAACGATGAACTATGGACGAGCGGCAAAATACTACCACAACACATTGAAAAACAAATATTTGGCCTGTGTTGCTCCTCGTTTATGGTTCATCGTTCATACTTCATCGTTCTACCGCAACCTGTCCATCGAGCGCACCAGTTTTTCGTCTTTCCCGATGTTGCGCATGGCCAGCCACTGGCAGAGCAGGGCCAGTACGGGCATCGCCAATCCGGCTTGAAAACTGGCGGTTTCGCCCATCGGCACGGCATCGAGGGTTTGCTTGGTGGTGAGGGCCGCCAGCACCAACAGCAGCAAGGAGGCGATGGCTGCACCACCGGCCAAACGGCCTTGCAAGGGGCGGTTGTGGAATAAAAACACGGCCACTGCCGACAACAGCGCGGAGAGGGCGGTGAGGCCCAGCAGCCCCACATTGTCGAGCGGATTGAGGCGGCCATCGCTGAATGCGGGGACGGCGGCAGCCAGCGGTCCGGTGGCTGCGGCGACGAGGTAGGGCAGGGCAAATTGGCCGAGCGCGGCAGCAGCAGCGAGGGCGAGGTAGATGGTTTGGATGCGTTGGATCATGCTGTGTGGTGAGTGATTTTTTTTGCGGCGAAGGTAGTGGGCGGGAGTCGGGTTTTAGAGCGCGTATAAATTTCGGTCACCGGGCTGCAAGCGGCCAATTTTATTTCATGCTTCGTTAAAATTTTCGCCGTAGGCACCCGGCTATGGCTGCAAATTTTGCCTTGCCTGAAATAAAATTTGCTTGCTTTCGCTCCGGCACCAAAATTTAAACGCGCTCTTATGGAGGGCTGGATGGCAGCACTTCAAAAAAGGCCTCTCACCAGCATTTTTCAACAACATCCGGACTGAAATTTAACATGGTTTTGCTCGCCGCACAGCCCGGCGACCACACCTATATTCCGTTTCTTTGCGTTGTTTCCCCTCACGTTTAATAAAATGTCTTCGACCGATGACCACAATCTCCTCCGCTTGCGCACTGCGTTGCGCCCTACCCAACATGATCGCTTGGCCCCTTCGCTGGGTACTCGTTGGCCTTTTCGCTCCCCTGTTTGCTGCTGCCCAATGCCCCGTTGCGGTGAACGCCGGCCCCGACCAATTTGCCTGTACTCAGTCGGCTACATTTACACTGGCTGGTGCTGTTACGGGCAATTACCAGCAACTTTCGTGGACACTTGCTGCGGGCGATTCGCTCAATCCCAGTGTCACCATCAACCAGACCACGACCTATGTGCTGACGGCAAAAACCGCAGATTTCGGCCAAAATTTGGTCCAAAATGGTGATTTTGAGCAAGGCAATATTGGATTCACCAGCGATTATCCCTTCAACGGAGGCTTCGCTGTGTGGCCCCCGTTTGGCACCTACGATGTAGCACCCGTCCCTGTTGGCATCATGCCTTGCCGCGATCATGGCACCGGTTTGGGCAATTACATGTTCGCTGACGGAGCCGATGTACCTAACCTCCTTTTTTGGTGCCAAACCGTCCCCGTCACACCCAACACTGACTACTTGCTCTCCACTTGGGCCACCTCCATGAACCCTGGCATCCCCTTCGCTGAGCTTCAGTTCACCATCAACGGAGGCATTGTGGGCAACATAACCGCCCCGGCGCAATGCACTTGGGCAGAATTTACAGGCATCTGGAACAGCGGCAACGCCACCACGGCCAACATCTGCATCGAAAACCTCAACCTCCAACTGGGTCAAAACGACTTCGGAATCGACGATATCGGCTTCTTCCCGATGTGCGAAGTGAGCGACACCGTCACGCTCCATGTCGTCCCCATCACGGCCACAGCCCAAGTGGCGGATACGCTCGATTGTGTAGTTAAAGCATTGACCCTCAGCGCACAAGTTGTTGGTGGAGTAAATATCACCTACGCCTGGGCAGCCGCATCTGGTGGAGCCAACATCACGATGGGGGCCAATACGCCCACGCCAACCGTGAGCGCGGCAGGTACTTACGCCGTTACTGTCACCGACCCAACCAGCGGATGCTCGGCCACTGCCAGCGTCACCGTCCAGACCAACACCCAGGCTCCCGATGCGACCCTGCTGCCACCCAACACCCTCACTTGCCTTCGCCTCCTCGATACACTTCAGGTGGCCACTCCCACCCCCAATTTCACCTACACCTGGGCCGCCTCGGGCGGCGGTCAGTTTGTTTCTGGGCAAAACACTGCGTCGCCCGTCATATCTGCCGCAGGCGGCTACGCCGTCACCGTCACCAATCCAGCCAACGGATGCAGCAGCACGGGCAGCCTCACCGTTTTGCAAAATGCCGCAGTACCCGTGCTGAGCATCCAAACGCCCGCCCTCGTGACCTGCAAAGCCACTGACCAGACCCTCACGGCACAGGCCGTTGGAGGGGGCAATTTCAACATCGCTTGGGTGGCCGCCAGCGGAGGCAGCATCACCACTGGCGGAAACACGCTCATGCCAACCATCAGTGGTACAGGCACTTACACCCTCATCACCACTGGCCCCATCAATGGCTGCACCGCTACGGCCAGCGTTACGGTGAATGCCGACACCACGCCGCCTACCCTCAACATCGCCCTGCCAGCGATGCTGAATTGTACCACCGCAGTCGTTACGCTCACTGCCACCGCGCAGCCAGCAGCCAGTACCTACGCTTGGTCCGGCAGCGGCATCGTCAACGGAGCCACCACGCCCACGCCAACGGTGAATGCTCCCGGCCCCTGCACACTCACGGTCACCCACCCGACCAACGGCTGCACCATTACAACTACCATTTTGGTCAGTGCCGACAGTACCCTGCCCGCCATCAGCATCGCTCCCCCAGCCGTTTTGACCTGTGCCATCAATACCGTGGTGCT
>JAYSUY010000728.1:0-3756 GCA_043718855.1 Saprospiraceae bacterium
CCAACACGACCAAAAGTTTGGATACCGATGCAGAGGTGGAGCAGATGGTGAAACTCATTGATAAACTCGAAGACGACGACGACGTGCTCAACGTGTTCCACACGATGGATATGGAGTAGTGATCGGTGGATTGGTGATGGGTATTTTCAAACCCCCCGTCCTGCGGCTTGCCCGCAGGACGGGGGGTTTGTTTTTTCGGTGGAGAAATGGAGGGCAAACGCATCAAAATCTGGAAGCCCCGTTGGGGCTAAAGCACGGCGTTCAAACCCAATTTCCAAATTTGGTGCGTTTGCTCTGGATGGTTAGAGGGTTGCTGGGAAAACCCGAAACCAACAACTCGAAACACAAACTTTTCAAACCCCCGTCCTGCGGCTTGCCACAGGATGGGGGTTTGTTTTTTCGGTGGAGAAATGGAGGGCAAACGCATCAAAATCTGGAAGCCCCAGCGGGGCGTAGCATCGGTAGAAATGCGTTACCCCCAGCCAACCAGCCCCAGCGGGGCGCAGCAAAAACAGGTGTCTGCTGCGCCCCGCTGGGGCTAAAACCTTCTGGGGGCAATCTGTCTACCCATGCTGCGCCCCGTTGGGGCTAAAACACAGCCTTCAAACCCACTTTCCAAACTTGGTACGTTTGCCCTAGGAGAAACGCCAACTACGCGACACTTTTTTATCATGTTTTTTGGGCAAATCATAATTTAAAAATTCACCTTTGCCCAGACAAAAACCGCAGCCAAGCATCTCTACTTCGGAGATAAATGTTGCCTTTTTGCCTTCACGCATATCTGTTCACCAAACTTTCTATAATCATGTTCAAAAAGTATCTTGCCTTACCGTTCCTCCTCCTCGCGTTGGCCGCATCTGGCCAATCGCTCCGCCCCATCGCCCAGATGGTCGCACAGGCCAAGCAAAACGGGCCAGCCATACGCACGGCTTCGTTCTTCGCCAAGCAGACCGGCCAACTGAACCAAAACGCCGATGCAGTCTCGGCTCTCCAGGCTGGTACCTTGCTGTACTGGGACGACTCGAAATCGCAGGACTTGCGCTCCGCAGCGAGCAGCCCGGTGTCGCTGACCCTGCCCTGGGAGGGCAACAGCACCATCACGCTGGACCTCGTTCCCGCTAAAAATTTCTCTCCCAACTTCCGCGTACACGCAGCATCGGAGGGCGGGCCAGATGCAGAAGTGAATACTGGCACCCACTTCTGGGGCACGGTGAAAGACGACCCCGAATCGTTGGTGGCGATCAGCGTGTTCGACAATGAACTTGTCGGCATGATCGCTGTAAACGGCGCGCGCTATACCATCGGCGCACTCGCCAACGACCGCGACCGCACCCACATCCTGTACAAAGACAGCGATTTGAAGGCCGCCAATCCTTTTAATTGTTTCACCGACGACGACCTGCACCGCATCGGCGAGGCAGGAGAAGTGGTGGAAAGTCGCTCCACCGGCCCGGACAACTGTGTGCGGATGTATGTGGAGGCCGACTACACGGTTTTCCAAAACAAGGGAAGCGTGGCCAACGCGGCGGCCTACATCACCGGAGCGTTCAGCCAGATATCCATCCTGTACGCCAACGAAAGCGTGAACGTGGTGCTGCACGACCTGAAAATTTGGGACGTGGCTGACCCCTACACTGGCCCGAGCGCCAGCAATTACCTCACCCAATTCCGCACGGCCATGAACGGGGTTTACAACGGCGACCTCGCGCACTTGGTGGGCTTTCACGGCTTAGGCGGCGTAGCCTACGTGGATGTGCTGTGCAACGGGTTGTACGGCGTGGGCTACAGCAGCATGAACTCAACTTACAGCAACGTGCCCACTTACTCCTGGACGGTGGAAGTGACCACCCACGAGATCGGCCACAACCTCGGCTCTTCACACACCCATGCTTGCGTGTGGAACGGCAACAACACCGCCATCGACGGCTGCGGCCCAGCCGCTGGATACAGCGAAGGCTGCACGGCTGCCCTGCCCGTAGCGGGCACCATCATGAGCTATTGCCACTTGGTATCTGGTGTGGGCATTGATTTTAACCTCGGCTTCGGCCCGCAGCCCGGCGACCGCATCCGCTCAGAGGTGTACAACGCGGCTTGCTTGGCGGCCTGTGGTGGTGGCGGTGGCTGTACCTATGTCGGTATCAACACCAACAACTTCGAATCGGGATTTGGCATCTGGACGGACGGCGGTACTGACTGCGCCCGAATCAACAATGCCACCTACGCCAACTCCCCCACCTACAGCATCCAACTGCGCGACAACACCAGCACTTCGGTGATGAGCACGACCAACCAAAACTGGACGACCTACGACGAGGTGACGGTCACTTTCTCCTACATCTCGGTCAGTTTTGAGTCTGGTGAGGATTTCTGGGTACAAAAATCCACCAATGGTGGCTCCACCTACACCACCATCGGAGACTTCAATGCTGGCACCCAGTTCACCAACGGTGTGCGTGCATCGGGCACTGTGGTGATACCTGGCCCATTCACCTCCACCACCCGACTCCGCTTCCGCGCTGATGCATCTGCTGACGACGACCAAGTGTACATTGACGACGTAGTGATCACCGGCTGCCAGCAGGCATTCACCGGCGACCCAATTGAGCGCGACGGCGACGGCAGCACCGTCGAAGGCTTGCAACTGCCCGGCATCACGGACTTGCAGACTGGCCCGAACCCGGCCAGCGATGTCTTCAACATCCGCTTCGCAGCCGATGCTGCGTTGGATGCACAGTTGATGATCACAGACCTCACCGGGCGCGTGGTGCTGCAAAATCGTTTACAAGCGGTGGAGGGTGCCAACCAGTTCAGCATCCCGGTCAGCACACTGGCCAACGGCCTCTACGTCGTGACGCTCCGCGCTGGCGATGAAGTGTTTACGGAAAAAATGGTGTTGTCTCGGCAGTAAGCCAGCAGAGTGAACGATGAACTATAAACGATGAAGGATGATCGGTTCAAGCCATTGAATCACAATACATTTTGACTCGTTTGTTTTCACTCTTGTTTTAAAATAAGCCGCCCCGGATGTGTTCCGAGGCGGCTTATTTTGTAAAAACTCCTCACACACGACAACAATGGGACACGGATGGAACGGATTAGACGGATTAGAAACGGATTTTTTTAGGTGTGAGGGGCCATCTCGAAAAATCCGTTTCTAATCCGTTCCATCCGTGTCCCATTGTTGCCTCGGTGGGCTGGGCGGCTTTTTTGTAAAAACTCAAACTGGAGGCTCCACCTGCTTCCGCCCCCGCAGCCGTTTCATCCCGTAGTTCACCAGCACCATCACGAGCAGGCCGATGAAGTAGGAGGCGGCAAACATCAGCCAGTCGTAGTCGTCGCGGCTGACGGCTTCTTTTTTGGCTGCCAAGCCCCAGAGGTTGCCCAGTTTCTTTCGGACAAAAAAGTTGGAGACCACTGTGGAGGCCGTCAGGCCGGCGAGGTAGCCGATGGCGAGGTTGGTGGCTTCGCCGACAATGAAGTTGGTAAATTTTGACATGAAGTGTTGGGTGGGTGAGCAATGAGACCGAAAGGTAGGCAACTCTGGCGCCATGACCCGATGAGGCAATAGACCCAGCCATTTGCCTACCTTCGCCGCCGTTATGACATTTGAAGATTTAAATTTGAACTCGCCCCTGCTGAGCGCCCTCAGCGATCTGGGCCTTACCGAGCCTACGCTGATTCAGCACAAAGTGTTTTCGACAGTCATGTCTGGCCGCGACGTGGTGGGCATTGCGCAGACGGGTACGGGAAAAACTT
>JAYSUY010000729.1:0-10699 GCA_043718855.1 Saprospiraceae bacterium
AAATCCCAAAAAAGGATGGAATAACATGGTTGGGCGGAAGGATTTGACAAAAGCCTGGGGCGAGGTGTAGGTCGTCAGTTGTCATTTCGTCATTGCCGAATGACCATCCGAAACACCGTCCCCCCTTCCACCGGGCTTTCCACTTCTAGGGAAAAGCCGTGCAGTGCGACAATGTGCTGCACCAACGACAGCCCGATGCCTGTACCCTTCACATTCAGGTGACGCGGGCTTCGAAAAAACGGTTCAAAAATCAGTGATTGCTCTGCTGCTGGGATGCCTGGGCCGTTGTCGCGCACCGCTACCTCGTGCTGCCCATTTGTACCAAATCGCGCTTGCACCTGCACCCGGTGATCGGGCGAGTATTTGCAGCCATTGTCCATCAAATTGAGCAGGGCTGTGCGGAGCAAGGCTTCGTTGGCCTGTACCAGCAGTGCATCCTCCGATTCGGGCAGGTGACCGAGGTCAATGGCGATCTTGTAAGTCGGCTGCCGCCGCAGCAGTTGTTCGCGGGTTTGCCACAGCAGTTCGTCCAAGCGCAGCGGCGCGAAGGGAATACCCTTCGGGTCGTTGTGGATGCGGGCGAGTTGCAGCAGTTTTTCCTCCACTTCACTCATGGCCTGTACATCGTCGAGCACGCTCTGCAAAGCCCGGCGGTAAACCTCCGGTTCTCGCTCGCGCTGCAACACCACATCGAGTTGAGTGCGGATGGCGGTGAGCGGGTTTTTGAGTTCGTGGCTCACGTTGGAGAGGAACATCCGCTGCATCCGAAACGCTTGCTCCACGCGGTCGAGCAAGCGGTTGAAGGTGTCAGCGAGGCGGGCCAATTCGTCTCGGTTGCGGCCCGGCGCAATGCGGCGGCTGGGGTCTGAGGGTTGGAGCGTGTTCACCTCATCCATCAGCCGCGACACAGGGGCGAGGGCGCGTCCGGCAAAATACCAGCCAGACAGGGCCATGAGCAACATGCCGAACAAAAAACTGTAAATCAGGGCATTGCGCAACCTGAGTATCTCTGCCGGATCACAATAGCCCTCTGCCACTACCACGAAGGGGCGGCCTGATGGGCCGACCGCTTTTCGGGCCAAAGCATGGAGGTTGAAGTGGCGAAAGCGGGTTTCACCCAGTGTGTAGGCATCTTGCAGGTCTTTGACCGACACCGGCACGGCCTCGCTGTGCATGGTGAACACGCGCTCGTAGCCGTCGTCAAATACGCTGACGTTGTCGCGGTAAGACAGGGTGTCGCCGTCAGGCTCAAACCATTCGTAGGGAAGCGGGCGTAGGCCCTGCGGGCTGTGCAACACCGTCTGGGCAGTCATAGCGACTTTCGATTTCAGGCCCTGAAAAAAAGCGTCCTCGGTGTTTTTTTTAAACAAAAAATACACCGCACCCAGCACACCCGCGAGGACGCTTGCTGCAATCAGCAGGAAAAGGAGGGTGAGGCGGGTGCGGATTTGCATGATATTGGCTGTTAGCCGTTGGCTATTGGCTGTTGGCCGTGTAACGCAAAACCTCGTAGGTTTTTGAAACCTACGAGGTTTGGGGAAAAGCGGAATACTGTGCCGCAGTACAGCCAACGGCAAAAAGCCAACAGCCAACGGTTTAGTTAGAGCGCACCGCGCTGCGGTATCGGCGGTTCACTTCGTCCCAATTCACGACGTTCCACCAAGCGGACACATAGTCTGGGCGGCGGTTTTGGTAGTGGAGGTAGTAGGCGTGTTCCCACACATCGAGGCCGAGGATGGGATGCCCTTTTTTGTCGGCCACATCCATCAGCGGGTTGTCTTGATTGGGCGTGGAGGTGATGAACAGGTTGTCGTCGGCATCCACGCAGAGCCAAGCCCAGCCGGAGCCGAAGCGGGTAGCCGCAGCCTGCGCGAACTGCTTTTTCATCTCCTCGAAGGAGCCAAAATTTTTCTCAATTTTTGAAGCGATATCGCCCGTAGGTTCGCCGCTTGCGTTGGGGGCCATGATTTCCCAGAACATGGAGTGGTTCCAGTGGCCGCCGCCGTTGTTACGCACAGCGGGTGGCAGTTTGGAGATGCCAGCCATGAGTTCTTCGAGGCTTTTACCCTCATGCTCAGTGCCTTGCAGCGCGGCGTTGAGGTTGTTGACGTAGGCAGCGTGGTGCTTGCCGTGGTGGATTTCCATCGTGCGAGCGTCCACATGAGGCTCAAGCGCGGTGAGGTCGTAGGGGAGATTGGGAAGTGTAAATGCCATTGCTGTTGGTGAATTTGTTGATGTGGTGATGGATGGATTTGGGTGGTGGGCCTGAAAACACGGCAAAGTTAGAAAGTGTTTTGCAAGCAGGAGTTTGCGCTTTGCCTAACGTGAGACCCAAACGCCCACTGCAATGGCCGTCACAAGGGCGATGAATAATGTGTACATCACATACGCCACTACATACACCGCAACGGCTCGCAGTCCAATGGCCCAAGCATTGCCTTCTTTGAAAAACCGGACGTATGCCCACACAAAATAGGCAAAGTAAATCAGGCCGAGAAGCACGATGACAGACTTGTTGTACACGCCGCTGCTGAAATATTCCAACCAAATCATGATGGGCATACCCAGCAAAATGCTTCCTGAAGTGTAGTAGGAGCCGATGACCAAGTACTCCGCATAATTGAGGCGGTATTTGCGGTACAGCCACTTGGAGGCCAGCGCCAAGAATGGAATCAGCAGCGCATACATCAGCGTAATGTTGGAGGTAAAAACGTCGGCCAGTTTTTTCTGCGCCGCCCTGACTTCTGCGCTGCCCTCTTTTCCAAAACCATCCTGCATCCCTTGCTGAAAATCTTGTTGGGAGAAGAAAATCAGCGAAAACGCAAAGATGAGCAGGGTGTAACTGATTGGTTTTGAGTAGTTCACGCGCTTACCAGCCAAATACTCCAGCATTGATGCACCCGGAGCCGTTAGCAACCTGATGCTCGTAAAAAGCACACCCTTTTCAAAGGGCATCAGTTTTTCGAGCAGTTCTGAGAATACGATCTTGGTGTCGAAGCGTTTGGTGCTGGCTTTTTGGCCGCAGTTTGGGCAGTAATTGCTTTCGGTTTCTACCGAACAGTTCTTGCAAATCATGGTATCGTCAAAGTGTGGATTGAGCGGCACAAAACAACTATAATTTTCACATAAAAACCTAGCCGCCCGTAAAAAGCAGCGGCGACACAGCCCAAAGCCATGCCGCCGCCCAATATCCAATTTGAAGAAATCAAACTACTATGCCTTCCCCCCGTCCAGCGCATCCTGCAAGGATTTCAGCGCGTCCCACTCTCCGTTGTCGGCGAGGCGGGCCTGATCGGGCCAAGTGCCTGGGTCGTGTATCTGGAAACTGGACCCAGCCGCCTGGAGGATTTCTTTGATGGCCTCAGCGGCTGTTTCCGACAGTGCTTTCCACGTTTTAATGCCCGCAGCGTGCAGCAACTCCTCGATTTTCGGGCCGATGCCTTCCACGATTTTCAGGTCGTCGGCTTTGAATTTTTTGCCTGCGAACATGATGGCTGCTGCTGCGGCCATTGGAGCGGCAGCGGCAGCTATCGGAGCTGCGGCAGCGGATTTTTTCGCTCCCCCAGCAGCCGCGAGGCTGGCTTCGTGCTCCTCCCACTTGATGCGGAGGATGTTGCGCTCGCTCTCCGCGATAATGACATCGTTTTTCAGTTTCGACATCTGCTTGCTGCGGGTATCCAACTCAGATTCGGCTTGTGTGAGTTTCACCCGGACATCCGTGAGGTCGCTCGTGAGGGTATTCACCCGACCCGTGAGAGTACCCACTTCGGCACCCAGCGCAGTCACTTTGTCGCGCAGTTCGCCCACTTTGTAGTACGCAGAGGCTGCAAGCCAACCCAGCAACGCTGGGATGAGGCACATCGCCAGGGCCGTGAGCAGGGCTTTGAGGCATTGCGATGTCATGAGTATAAGTATGCTGACAATCATGTTGTTGTGTTGAGTGGGTTAACGGTTGACGGTGATGACGACCCGGCGATTTTGGCGGCGGCCGTCCTCGGTGGCGTTGTCGGCTACCGGTTCGGCCTTACCTTTCGAGTCGGTCTTGATGCGGCTGGCCGCGATGCCGTAGCCCGACAGAATCTGGGCGATGGACTTTGCACGAGCGAGGCCGAGGGCGGTATTTTCTTGGTCATCGCCCACGTTGTCGGCGTGGCCCACGATGCTGAACGTGGCGTTGTCGGCCTTGTGCTGATCGCCCAACGTTTTCAAGAAAGCGTCCACTTTCGGGTCTTTGTCCTTCACCGTCGAGTTGAAGGGAAAAAGGATGGTGGCCGTGTTTTCGGTCTCGATGATGGCCCCCTCATCTTTTTTGAGTACCATTTTGAGCCACGAGAAAGCAGCCGACTCCATCGCCGCGCCACCGTCGGCCAAGCCGCCAGTGACGAGTTTGGCAGCCGTGCGCACCCGGTTGTCGGGCAGCGGCGGCACCAGCATGGCTTTCAGCGCAGCCGCTCGGGCGAGGCCGAGGTTCTCAAACTTGCTGTCGTTTTTTTCGCCAGCCAAATAGTGGCCAGTGATGACGAGCGTGTCGCCCTGTCCGCCTTTTGCCAAAAAGGCTTTTTTCCAGTCAGGGAATTTGCCATCGGCTTCTGGCGAAGCCGAGTTCCATTTGAAGAGCGGTACTCCGGTGGTCCCGATGCCCGTTTCGGTGGTTGCGCCGCCGCAGCAGCCGCATTTTTGGCAGAAATAATGATTGACGACCCAAGCCGTCCAGCCCACGAACAAAAGCGCGAGCAGCCATAGTGGTATTCTCATGAACAAGTTGGTTGATAAACGTTTTGACAGATGAATGTTCGGCCAAAAGTAGTCAAATGCGAATCGCAGAATAGTTTTTTTACACAAATTTAATCTATCCTGTGGCAGGCATTAGAGGATGACAAATGTCACATCGGGGGGTGATGGGTGTTGCCGAGGCTTCTTCGTAACATTGCGGCCTTTTTTGCCCCAACCCAAGCCCAACTGTTTTGCTGAAATGATGACCGAGACAACGCCCCTCAAAAAGCCCCTCCGACAACTCCACAACCGCGTCAACCGCCGTGAACTGAAAGCCCGGATGCAGCAAAGTACCGAGCCGCGCATCACGCTGTCGTACTACAAATACGTCCGACTCGACAACCCCAGCCAATTCCGCGACGACCTGTACCGGACGTACAGCGATCTAGGTGTGTTGGGTCGCATTTATGTAGCGCAGGAGGGTGTAAACGCGCAACTCTCGCTGCCCACATCGCGCTGGGACGAGTTCCGGGCGGCGATGGACGGTATCCCATTTTTTCAAAACCTGCGGCTGAATGTGGCGGTGGAGGCCGACGGTAAATCCTTTTTTGCCCTCGCAATCAAAGTCCGCGACAAGATTGTGGCCGATGGCATCGACGATCCCAATTTCGATCCCGCTCACACCGGCCAGCACCTCAATGCTGAGGCGTTCAACCGCCTGACGGACGACCCCGACACCATCCTTGTGGATATGCGCAACCACTATGAGAGCGAGGTGGGCCATTTTGAAAATGCCATTACGCCCGATGTCGCCACGTTCCGGGAGGAGCTGCCGATGGTGGCTGACCTGCTGGCCGAGCAAAAAAACCGCAACATCGTGATGTATTGCACCGGCGGCATCCGCTGCGAAAAAGCCAGTGCCTACATGAAATACCGGGGCTTCGAGAATGTGTTCCAACTCGAAGGGGGCATCATCGAGTATGCCCGCCAGGTGCAGGCGAATGGGTTGAACAACAAGTTTTTAGGGAAAAATTTCGTGTTCGACGAGCGGCTGGGCGAACGCATCAGCCCCGATGTGGTGAGCCACTGCCACCAGTGTGGCCAGTCCTCCGATGCGCACACCAACTGCGCCAACGAGCACTGCCACATCCTGTTTATACAGTGCGACACCTGCCGAGAGCAGTATGCCGGGTGCTGCTCCGATGTTTGCCAAGATTTCATGCTGCAGTCCGTTGAGGAGCGCAACGCACAGGCTCCGACGCGGGTGTTTAACGGCTCCAAGTTTGGCAAGGGTGTGTATAAGGCGTTTCGGAAATCGGCGCAGACGCTGCGCTGAGTCACGCCTCGTCTTGCACGATTGTCTCCTCCACCGTCTTTTTCCTATCCCGCAGCACCGCGATCCCCGCATTCAGTTCAAACCCGATGAGCAGGATCATGCAGTTGAGTTGGAGCCACACCATCAGCACGATGAGGGTGCCGATGGAGCCGTACACCTTATTGTAGTTGCCGAAGTTGTCGACGTAAAACGAGAAGCCCCAAGAACTTACGATGGACAGCACGGTAGCCAGCAGCGCACCGGGATTAAAAAACGAGATGCGCCGATGGGTGGAGGAACCGTAGCGGTAGATGGTGGAAAACGTGGCGTAGAACAGCAGCAGCACCACGACCCAACGGAAAATTAGGAACGACCAGCGGGTGAGCAGGTCGGCTTTGATGTACTGAAAAACGAAGTGCAGAATGGTGTTGCCCATGATGACCAGCACGACCGAAGCCACTAAAACTATGGCTACTAAAAAGGTGAGTTGGATGGCGATCAGGCGTTTTTGAAAGTCGGTGCGCCGCTTGAAAGTGCTGCGGTAATCTTTCTCCAAACCCCGCATCATGGAGAGCATACCGTTGGAGGCAAACCAGATGGAGAGCACAAAACCAACCGACATGAGGCCGCTACGCGGGATAGTGGCGATGTCCTGCACGGTTTTGAACAGCATCTGGCCCGCGCTGCCGGGCATGATCTCGTGGATGGCTTCTTGCAGCACGATATCGAAGTTTTCGTAGAGCGGCGTGTAGGCCAGCACGGTGAACAGTACGATGATGGCCGGAAAAATGGACATGAAAAAACTGAAGGCCATGCTGTTGGCTCGCGTTACGAGGGCATCGTCTTTCAGTTCTCTGTCAATGAAAGTCAACAACTTGTACAGCGGGATACGGCTCAGCCCGGGCAGCGAGTGGGCCTTTGCCCAGTCCAATGCCCCGGTCCACAGCGGGTGGTTTTCGAGGTAAAGCCCAATTTTGACGAAGGCGTTTTTGATGCGCATGTAGGAGGGTGAAGGGTAGGAGGTAGAGGGTGGAGGGTAGAAGGTGGAGGGTACTCAGTCTCCCACGCGGGGGCAAAAATACTTTCGTTTCTCTGGCTCAGCCAAGCTGTGCTATTTTCGCCCCAGTTTACCAGCCGTAGTCTAGCCTGAGGCGAGAGCGAAGGATGGTCAGTGCTCTCCACCCTTTACCCTCCACCTTCCACCCTCCATCCTTTAACACTTTTGGCCGATACTTTCACCATCAAACTCCCCGTGTTCGAGGGGCCGTTCGACCTCCTGTTGTTCTTCATTGAGCGGGACGAACTGGATATTTACAACATCCCGATCGCGCAGGTGACCGACGAGTTTCTGGCATACCTGCGCCAGTTGGAGGCAATGAACATCGACTTGGCCTCTGAATTTATCGTGGTGGCGGCCACGCTCATGCGCATCAAAGCCAAGATGCTGCTGCCCCGCAAGCAACTCGACGACGATGGCAACGAGATGGACCCGCGCCGCGAATTAGTGGACCGCTTGCTGGAATACAAACGCTACAAAAGTGTGCTGGAAGAACTCCGCCGCTTGGAGGAATTGCGGGCGTTTATGAACCCGCGCGGCTTTGCCGCTGCCGAACTGCGCAAACTCTCCGAGACCGCACTGGCCGATGCAGAGATGGAATCCATCTCCCTGTACAAACTCCTGCGGGTGTTTGAGCGGCTGCTGTCGCGCTTCGAGGAGGACAAAAAAGCGAAGCGTGTACACACGGTGTACAACTTCAACTACACCATCCAAGACCAGCGGGCTTACCTGAAAAGCCGGATCAAGCGGGGCGAAAACACGGATTTCGAGACGCTTTTTCTGGATTTAGACAACCGGATACATGCTGTCGTGACGTTTCTCGCCTTGCTCGAACTGCTCAACGAGCAGGCCCTGCATTTGATTCAGGGAGAAGGGGCCAACAATTTTTGGCTGACTTTGCCAGAGGAGGAGGAACAGGCTTCAGAAAAAACAAACCTTTGACCCTCAACACACAAAATCGCTACCCGATGGAAGTTTCAGACCGCTACAATTACCTCCGACACCTGGGCCGCTACCTCATCATGATGAAGCAGGCTTTCAGTAGGCCGGAGAAGTTTTCGATGTACTGGAAGGAGACGATGCGCCAGATGAACGACATCGGCGTGGGTTCGCTCATCATCGTGTGCCTCATTTCGGTGTTCATCGGGGCAGTGGCGGCATTGCAGTTTGCCTACCAACTCAGCGGCCAGTTGGTGCCAAAGTACTACATCGGCTACATCGTGCGCGACTTGGCGCTTATCGAACTTTCCCCTACCATCAGTTGCCTCGTGCTGGCCGGCAAGGTCGGCTCCAACATGGCTGCCGAAATTGGTGGCATGCGCCAAAAAGAACACATCGATGCGATGGAGGTGATGGGCGTGAACACGGCGGCTTACCTCATCACGCCGAAACTGATCGCTGCACTGTTCGTCATCCCACTACTGGTCACGTTTTCGGCTTTTGTGGCCATCATCGGGGGCTACCTCTCCAGCGTACCGACGGGCCTGATCACCGATGCGGAGTACATTCAGGGCGCACGTTCGTACTTCGTGCCGTACAACGTGTTTATGATGTATGTGAAAGCGGTGGTTTTCGCCTACATCCTCACCACAGTGTCGTGCTATCAGGGCTACTTCGTGAAGGGCGGCAGCATCGAACTCGGCCAAGCCAGCACCCGGGCGGTGGTGTTCAGCGACATCCTGATCCTGCTGGCTGATTACCTGATCGCCGTGCTGCTGACGGGTTGATGGGCTTCTTGCGAAAGCCGCCTGAGTCGTATCATTCAGACCCGCCGAGGCGGGGAAGAATGACACGACCTAAAAACCCTAATCTCGCTTTCCCATTTTTTCAGGAACGGTGCCACACCGCTCCAGCACATTCACTTTGAAATCGCGGCTCACTTCCGTCACCGAGCCATCGCGGCAGCGCTCGCGGCGGAAGCGGAGGCGCAGGGTGTGCGGGCCGGGCGTAGGGAAGGTGGTACTGAGGGTGGCTACGCCTTCTTTGATAGGGATGGGCTGGTCGTTGAGGAGGCAAGTGATGGTGGCACATCTGCGTTCTATGGGAGTCCCAAATGCAGCCAAAAAAATCTCGGCTTGGAATGGCTCTCCAGCCGCAGGTGTAAGTACAGAACTTTGGTAAACAGGTATCCATTTAGTAAACCCGCAATCACCCGTGATTTTTTGTGCGCAGTAGTTCAAAGTAAAAGCAGTCAATGCCTGTGTTTGTACAAGTAATTTATTCGTTATCAGGATTTTGTAATTTTCAAGAAAATGATTCGTCAAGTGGGTGTCCATAAACTCCTCCGCCCCTTTTTGGCAAATTTCATCGCGATCTGCCAGCAATATCAACGAGTCTTTGAGTACAGAAAGCCAATCAGCGGCCCCATCTTTCCCAGATACGTTTTCAAAAGCGGCTGCCAGTACCAATGCTTTTCCAGCCCGCTTCGCATAGTCCTCCGCTTGTGGGCTGGGGTAATCCTCTGCACCATCTTGGATCGCTTGCAGCAACTCCCGATTTCCCCGCCTCATCGCCTCCCCACTCCTCCGAAACGCATTCTCCACCGACACCGCCAGTTCCTCCCTGCCATCCGGCATTTTTTCCAACAGCAGCCAGCCTGCCAGCAGGGCAGCGGCTGCGCCGTAAAAAACCGCCCAGCGGCGGTAGGTGGTGTTGCGCATGAGGTGTAAGGTTTTGAAAATCAATCGTTAGGGTTGCACCGCTCCAGCACGTTCACGGTGAAATCGCGGCTCACCTCCGTCACCGAGCCATCGCGGCACCGCTCGCGGCGGAAGCGGAGGCGCAGGGTGTGCGGGCCGGGGGTGGGGAAGGTGGTGCGGAGGGGGGCGATGCCGTCTTTGATTTGGATGGGCTGGTCGTTGAGGAAGGCGGTGGTAGTGGCGCATCTTTGCCTCTTCAATGGTTCAAAATAAGATAGGAAAACTCCTCCTTGAACTGCCTCGCCAATTAGAGGCGTAGGTGTAGCCTTTTCAAAGGCAAGATACCATTCCCAACAGTGGGTGTCATACCCAGATATTTTTGTCGCGCAGTAATTCAAAACATAAGCAGCCAAGGCTCGCGATTCCGAGACTAATTGATCTGCTTTCAGGTTTTCATAGGTTTCAATATCCTCTTCGGCCCATCTGCCACCCATGAATCCTTCTACCATTTTTTGATAAAATGCATCACTGTCAGCCAGTATCAAGAAGGAATCTCTGAGCACAGAAAGCCGTTCGGCAGTCCCATCCTCCCCGGATAGGTTTTCAAAAGCGGCTGCCAGTACGAGGGCTTTTTCCGCCCGCTTTGCATAGTCCTCGGCTTGTCGGCTGGGGTAATCTTCTGCTCCATCTTGGATGGCTTCCAGAAGTTTTAGGTTGCTCCTTTCCATCACCTCCCCACTCCTCCGAAACGCATTCTCCACTGACTCCGCCAGTTCCTCCCGGCCATCCGGCATTTTTTCCAACAGCAGCCAGCCCGCCAGCAGGGCAGCGGCGGCGGCGTAAAAAATCGCCCAGCGGCGGTAGGTGGTGTTGCGCATAAGGTGTAAGATTTTGAAAATCAATCGTTAGGGTTGCACCGCTCCAGCACGTTCACGGTGAAATCGCGGCTCACCTCCGTCACCGAGCCATCGCGGC
>JAYSUY010000730.1:0-10690 GCA_043718855.1 Saprospiraceae bacterium
AACCCGACCGTATGTGGAGGTGATCACCGATTTCAGGATGTACCACCTGCACGACACCCGGATGAAGCATTCGGACATCGTGGGCAAGATGATCGTAGGCACCGATTTCATGATCCAAAAGCCCCGAAAACCGACCATCGGCGGCATGACCGTTGGGCAAAATTTCATCATCGGAGAAGATGTAGAAGTGGCAGAGGCGACTACCCCAGCGAGCATTTTGGTTTCCTCGCCTCTGCACCGGATACAGATTTTGTCCGGCTCGGAAGTCTGCATCGGCATCTCCGACTACGGCATCGGCAGCATGACCATCGGCGTTGATTTTGGGGTCAGCGCGAATTGATCGCGTTTACGAAACTTCCAAAAGTTTCGTAAACGTGCTGCCCAACTGGTTGAACATCAATTTTTTGAAAAATTCAATCCATCACCAATAGATTCTTAAGTCATGGAAAAAAAGAGAGAAGAACTCAAACTCCTGTTCCGAGACGGAGCTCGGCCCATCGGCCAAGATTTTGCCGACCTGATAGATTCCTCGCCGAACAAAGCAGACGACGTGATCAGCAATGATTTGGTGCTCGGCAGCTTTGCCGATACCCCGCAGAGCGGTGCGATGCGCTTTGAAGGAGGGAAGGTGCAGGTGTTTGACGGCGGCTGGAAAGACATCAGCGGCGGCAACACTTTTTTTACTCTAGTCGGCACTTCGGACATCCAGTACTCTGCCGGCAAAGTGGGCATAGGGTTTACCGCCGGCGCGGCGCTGACGCAAATCCTTGAGGTCGGCAACCCGGGGGTCACTACCACCCAGATGGCCCGCTTGGGCAGGGCTTTGGTCGGCCAGTTGCAGGGCTTAGGGGCTATGTTCAGCCATCAAGATCATGGCACTGCCACCAACTATGCCGTTGGCCAACTCTCCAATGGAGAGACCAAAGTGAACGCCGCCGCCGCTGGCACCGTCACGCTGAACATCGGCAATCAATCGGCTTTAGCCATCACAACCAACCGCGAAACGGTGATCGGGAAGGGCGTGACTTCTATCCTGACGCTCAATCCGCCCGCCCAACCGGGTCACCCCAACGGCGCCGTCGACCTTGTGCTGCATGTACAGGGCGATGCCATCAAATCGAGCGGTGGCAGCTCTTGGGCCACTGGCAGCGACGAGCGCTTGAAAAAGGACATTCACGGCTTTCACGACGGGCTGCCCGAAATCCGAAAAGTGCGCACCGTCAAGTTCAAGTACAACGGCAAGTGTGGCACCACCAATGGTCGGGAGCAGATCGGCATCATCGGACAGGAAATGGAACAGGTTTTCCCCTACATGGTGTGGAAAGCCAAAGGCCGTTTGGAAGAAAATGCGCCCGAAGCAGAGGACATCCGCATCTTCGACAGCAGCCCGCTCATTTTCGTATTGGTCAACGCAATCAAAGAGTTAGACGCAAAAGTCCAGTCTTTAGAAAAATCTGCCCGGCATGAGCAAGTCAATTAAGTTAGAACTCTCGGTAGAAGAAATCAACCTGATCCTGAACGCGCTCAGCAACCTGCCCTACATTCAGGTACACGCGCTCATCCAGAACGTGCAGCAACAGGCCGGGCCTCAATTGGTCGGGCAAAACCGCACGGCAGCCGACCAGCAAGAACAGGCCGCTTCTTAGGGCTTATCCTTTTCAACCTGCCTGAATCCATGCCATGACACCACCCAGCACTGCATCGAAAGGTCTCGATTTCAACGCATTGAGCGACGAAGGACTGCAACTCTTGCGCCGCTACGCCGCAGACACTTGGACCGACCACAACGCACACGACCCAGGCATCACCATGCTTGAGGCACTGGCCTACGCGCTCACTGAACTGGGCGCAAGGGCCGAGTTGGACATCCGCGACCTCTTGGCCTCGTCGGGCGCGGGCTCCACGAACGACATGTTCCTGACCGGGGCAGAGGTGCTGCAAGGCGGGCCGCTGACGTGGCAGGATTTTCAACAGTCCCTTGCCCTGCTGGCCGGGGTGCGGCGGGCTTGGGTGGCCCCAGCAGAAGCCGAAGTGCCCGTTTTTTTTGCGAACAACCAGCTGTCCCTATCGGGTTCCTCCGCGCAAAGGCTCCACTTGCTGGGGCTGTACGACGCATTGGTGCAATGGACCGAGCACCCGACGCTCGGCGACTTGAACAGCAACCTGTACGCCACGCCCGTGACGGCCAAACTGCTCGACGGCTCGCTCCGCACCTACACGGTCGAAGTGGCCTACCCGCGCTGGGACGATACCGCTGCCGACCCCTTCGCGCAAGCGCTAACGGGCGTGGTGCTCACCATCTCGCCCTTCGAACCGCTGGCCGCTGACACGGAAACGGTGTTTGCGCGGCTGACCCTGAAACACAACGGGCTGGGGGCCGGCGATCCGCTCCCAGAGTTTGGCATCATCGCAGCGTTTGACCGAGCCATCCGGTCGAACGACGAACGCACGGCGGCTTATGCCGCACTGTCCGACCTCCTCGTCGCCCCCACTGGGCTGATCCGGGACTTCAACCTACGGGTGCGCGAAGCGCGCCTGCGGCGTGCGGCCTTGCTCTCTGATCTGCCTGCCCTGCGTAACCTCTGCGAAGATTTCAGCGCCCTGCGGGCCGCCCGCGAGCAAGAAATAGCCGTAGAAGGTTTTTTGGAAATAAAGCCTGGCACGGCTGCCGAGCCTTTGGTAGCGAGCATCTTCACAAAACTGCACCAGTTCGTGGAAGCCATCGCTGCTGACTTTCAGCCGCACACGGACAGCCCGCAGGGGGTGTTCACTTCCGATGTGCTGAACATCATCTTTCAGGCCGACCGCGATTTGGCCGACGGCTCCCGGCTGCTCGGCATCACCGGGCTGACGCTGACCAATTACATCAACAACCGCTCGGTCAGCGCAGCTGCGGAGAACTGCCTGGGTTTGGTGTCCGAGGGCAATTTCATCCCCAAGTTTAGTTTCCGAAAATCGCGCATCAAAGTGCTCCGCGAGGGCTACGAGATGCCGCTCGCTGCGGCGCAGGTGGAGGCTTTGTTCAAGGCAAGCCTGATCGTGCCGACAGTGCCCGTTGAGGTAACGCCCGTCGAACTCCGACCCATCCTGCCGCTCTACGACTTTGCTTCGGTGCGCGACGATATGCCCCGCACCTACCGTGTGGGCACCCGCACGGGCCGCGAAGACCTGACCCAGCCCGGCGATGCGCTGGCCGCCCAGTCCAAAGCCTATCTCCTGTTTTTTGACCAGATGCTGGCCGACAGCACCTTCCAACTCGCCAATGCCTCCCGGCTATTCTCGGTCGGGTACGCGGGGGCGCAGTCGTGGTTTCCGGCCAATCTGCGACAGCAAACCCCTGACATTGCCTACCTGCTCAACGAGCCGCAGTACACGACCCTGCTGGCCGCGCAGCCGCGCTCCCAAGATCGGCTCCAAGCCATTCTCGACCACTGGATCGCCCGCTTTGGCGAGTCGGCAGAATCCTACCGGCCCTTGCTCCCCGAAGGGTTCAGCACGACCGGTCTGATCGCCCTGAAACGCAAGTTCCTCAAAGAACTCCCCACGCTGCACGCGCACAGAGCACTGGCTTTCAATTACTTGAAGGCCAGTTTCGGTACAGACAACCTTTCGTTCGTGGAGCGAAAACTGCGCTTGCTGCTCGCCATGCCGCTCCTCCGAGAAATCTTGTGGGCCGATATTTCGATGCCATTCCACACCACCTCGGCGGCACCGACGCTTGGCTTCGAACTCCGCAACGGTGCGACGATTCTGCTGAGGCACACCACGACTTATGCCACACAAGCACTGGCCCGAACGGCGATGATGGCCGTCATCCAGCACGGTCGCACGGCTGCCAACTACCAGTTGACCGGCACTGCGCCCAACCTCCTCATCCGCTTGTACGCACCCGACGGCCAGCCGCTCGCCGTGTCCAACGGCACTTTTGCCACCGTTGTGGCAGGCCAAGCGGGTATCCAGCAGTGCATCACCTTCATCCGCCAAAACCTGTTGCCCAAAGAAGGCTTCCACCTCTTGGAGCACATCCTGCTGCGCCCCAAGCCCTCAACCCCGCCCTACGGCTTGCCGCAATTACCGCTTGACGGAGCAACCCAACCCGCCATACACCCGGCTTATCACTCTGATTTTTATTCCTCCCAAATCTCGCTCGTGTTCCCGGCAGCGGGCGACCGGCTGGGTTCGCCCGCCTATCAGTCGGCCATCGAAAAAACAATTCGCAGAGAGTTGCCCGCCTGGATCACGCCCCACTTCTACTGGCTCAATTTTGCCGCGATGGGGCAGTTTGAGCAGACCTACCAACTCTGGTTGACTGAACACGCCAACCCCGCTGCTACGCCCGCCAACAAACGAGCAGCAAACGATGCCTTAGTCGCCGTCGTCGCCAACCTTCAAATCCAATTTGCCGCTGCGCATGGGTCTTGACAACCGACATCGGATAGGCCGACAGGTGTTTGAATTGCAAGCACCCTCGGCAGAAGCGTTCGGCCACTGGAGTCGGACACTGCCCGAGCTGTTTGCCCGCTCGGTGCAGCCCGCACTGGAGCGAGAACTGGACCGGCTGTTTCCACCAGGGGCTGCGGTGCAGGTGGAGCGACTGGTCATTGACTTGGGCACGCTCCCTGCTGCGAATTTTGAACAAGAGTTTTCCAAAAGACTGCTGACGCAACTGCTTGAAAGCCTGCCCGCTGCCTCCCAAAATGGCACGGAACCGGGTGCGGCGTTTTCCTCAAAGCCCACAGACCAAGCACTGAAATACGTGACGCTCTCGCCAGAGGAAAAAGCCTGGGACACCCTCCGCCATTTCCTCCAAAACGGCACACTCCCCTGGTATGCCGAGGCCAGCCTCCGACCCGCCGATCTGGAAGAAATGCTGCTCCGTGCCGAGTCTTTCGACCGCGCGTTCCCCGCTCTTTTTCGAGAAATGCAGCAAGCCCTGGGTACCGATCAGATGGCGCTGCGCTTGGCGGGGCATTTCTCTGAAGCATTTCAGCACCGCGCTTTGCCTGTTTTGCTGCCCAGTGCGCCGCTTGTTTTTTTTAAAAAATACAAAGCCACGCTGCTCGAAGCCTTGGGCGCAGCGACGGGCAGCGCTCAACGCGATTTCGCTCGGCTGCTCTGGTCGGTGCTTGCGGAGCACAGTGCCAGCGCAAGCGGCGACAAGGCGGTGGATGTTTTGGCCGACTTAGCGGAGGCGGTGTTTTTTCAGCAACAAACGCTCGCAGCTGCGAGGCGGCTTTTTGCCCCCAAAGTGGCCGCCATTCCCACTGCTTCGTCGGGCGAGCGAGCGCTGCAAAAGGTTTTGGTCAAAAAACTGTCTGCCGCCCACGGCTCAGTAGCGGACAGCGCGGCTCAAGCGGAACAGGACGACAGTTCGTTTAAAAACAAGGATTTAGAAGAAGAAACGGGCATTGGGCAGCCGGAGCAAGGGGCTGCTGCCCCTGCCGAAAAGCCGAAGCCGAGCGCGACAAAGCGGCCACTTGCCCAAACCTCGGCCCAAGAGGACAGCCTGTACGTCTCGTTTGCCGGGGCAGTGTTGTTGCACCCGTTTTTGGAGACCTTCCTGAACGAGTTGAGGCTTTTGGCAGATAGAAACTTTAGCAGCCCGGAGGCGCAGTCGCTGGCGGTTTACCTGTTGGGCTATTTGGCCAGCGGCGAATACCCGGAGCCGGAGTGGAACTTGGTTGTGCCGAAACTGCTCTGCGGCATGGAGCCAGAAACACTGCTTGAGTTGCCGCCCGATTTCTTGCCGGAGTGGGCCGTGCTGGCCGATGAACTGCTGCAAGCGGCCATCGGCCACTGGACGGCACTGGGCGGCATCAGCCCCGACGGGCTGCGCCACGCTTTTTTGCAGCGGGCGGGCAAAGTGGTGCGCACGGAGAGTGGCGGCTGGGCCATATACGTGGAGCAGAAAACGGAGGACATCCTCCTGCACCGCCTCCCCTGGGGCATTTCTTGGGTGAAACTGCCCTGGGTGGACGGCTTCATGCAGGTCTATTGGCAATAATTCTTTCACCATTATCAAACGTTTTTTATGAAAGCACTTCAAGTTTTTTTGACCGCAGCGGTGGCTTTGCTCGCCTCTGCCGTCGCGTCGGCGCAGGTGACGGCCATCAACGCCAGTTGCGTTCCAGCGGTGGGTCCTGCCCTAATAGACCTGCCCGCCTATACGCCGGGGCAGCCTTACCCTTCATGCGCCTTGGTTGCGGTGACCACAGGGGCAGTTCCCACTTACACCGTAGTGAGTGGTTCGACCAGCTGTTGTGGCGGGGTGACCGTGACGATTGCTGCAGATGGCACCCTGACTGTATCGGGCTGCCCCACGTCTTTGCCGGGCAGCATTACTTTCACCGTGAACGCAGACAACGGGGTAGCACCCGATCGCACGCAGCAGTTTCGGATTCCGGTCACGCGCCCGCCCTTGGACTTGGTGTTTGTCCTCGACCACTCCGGCAGCATGAGGGCTATGGATTTTAGCGCCGGAACAGTGTCTCGTTGGGACAGGCTGAAGGCCGGTGTGGACAATTTCGCCAGCATCGCTGACGCGACGAACGGCAACATTGCGGACAAAACTGCTTTTGTCTTTTTCGACACGGACAAATACCCGGCTGACCCGGCCTCGCCTACGCCCCTGCTGGATTTGACACCGGCCATTACTGCTGCCAGAACGGGCGCTTTCCCTATACCAGACGGCTGGACGGCCATGGGCGAGGGGCTGATCGAGGCTAAAAACCGCTTGGGACTGATAACGGTACCAGCTGGTGGTTGCCCGCACCAACAGGTGGAGGTGCTGTTCACCGACGGCGACCAGAACCGGAAGCGATTGGTGAATGCTGCTGGCACACAAGCCGTGACCGACGGCATACTGCCTACTACAAGCCTGAACAACGGTACCAACGGCATCAAAATCGTGACGGTGGGGGTGCGGGCCGGCGCAGTGCCAGCGGTGCTGAGCGCTATCGCTGCCTCCAATACAGGGCCCAGTGGCGTATCCGCCGCCAACAGGCTCACCGACACCGGTTTTGATGTGGCCCTAGCTACCCAAATTCCGGAGTTGTTAGCAGGCAGCAGCCCGCAAATCATTGACTTGCAGCGTAATCAGCGGCTCGGCGGCTTCATCATTCAAAGCCCCAACCAGCCTGTGATGCACCAGAACGTGCAGTCTGGCACCCACGAAGTGTCGGTCAACAAGGACGTGGAGGGGCTGCTGTTCGACTTCCTTGGCATCTTCAACCAGCCGAGTGCGCGGGTGTGGCGCAACGGGGTGGAGATCAACGGCACTTTCGTGAAAAGAACGCAGGGGCAGGGCTACTGTATCTTTTCGCTCGACTTCACCAAGATACCCAAAAACATCGCTACTTCGGAGGGCAGTTGGAAAATCACGATCCGAGACGTGCAGAACTCACGCCCAGATTGGGGCCGCTACGCTTTCTTGGCGTTCGCCGACGACCACCAACTTTTTTACCAGTGTTCGGCGGGCAATCCGAGCCTCAAAGTGGGCAACCCCATCAACCCTTCGGTGAAGCGGCTGACTTGGCAGGGCAAAGCGCTGAAAGGGCCTGCGGTGCAGGTGCAGGCGGTCATCCTCAAGCCCGGTCAGGACTTGGGCGACTTGTTGGCCCGCACCGACCTCAGGATGGGGAAACCAGACGGCGACGACGCGGCGAGCGCTGGCTTGCTCAAATATTTCGCGCTGCTGAACGACTCTGCGTTTTTGAAAAAAATGCAAGAGACGCAGCAGCTGGTGACACTCACCTACAACGCCGCAGACAGCACCTATTCGGGCCAATTTGCCGGAACCGACGTTTCGGGGGTGTATCAGGTGCTGTACCACATCCAAAACAACAGCCCAGAGACGGGCAACGTGGTGCGCTTTGAGGAGCAGAGCGTCTATGTCCGCTTCCCGGATGTGGACATGGGCAAATCCAACGTCGTGGTGAGCACCAATGCCAAAGGGGGCGGCACAGTCCTGACCTTCCGCCCGGTGGCCAGCAACGGCAAGTTCTTCGGCCCCGGCTGGGGCAGCGCCATCACGCTGGATGCGCCCAACGCCAAGATCAGCGAGGTGGTGGACAACGGCGACGGCAGCTATTCGGTCAGCATCGCGGGCAGCCTCGACGGCAAGGGCAAGCTGTCGCTCGGCAGCGAGACGCTGCTGGACGGCAACTTGGAGCGGCTCAAATGCTACGGCCCGAACGCTTCGTTCATGGATAAGGTGCGCTGCTGGATGCTCAGCATGGGGCTGCCGCCGTGGCTCATCTGGGTCGTGCTGGCTGTGCTGGCCGTGCTGATCGGGCTGTTTATTAGGAAAAAGAAAAACTAGTCCGCAGATTCAAATTTCAAGTTCGACATGAGGACTTCGGAAACAACATCGGGAAATCGCGCTGCCGCCCCTGAAAAGGCGGTATCGCCTTTTTTTGGTCAAAAAGCGGCAGGGCAGCGGCAGCGGCCCCCGACGTTTTTTGGGCCACGCACGGTGCAGCCCAAACTCACCGTGAACCAGCCCGACGACGAACACGAGCGGGAGGCCGATGCCGTGGCCGACCGGGTGATGCGGATGAGCGAAGCCTCCCTGCCCTCCTCTAAGCCAGGAGTGCAGCGCAAGTGCGCCGAGTGCGGGCGCGAAAAAGAAACCGTACAGCGGAAAGAGGGCGGCAATGCCCTGCTGAGCGCGAACTGGGGCGGGCAAAGCGCACCACCTGCCGTACACGAAGCGTTGTCAGGCAGCGGGCAGCCGCTGGACGGCGGCGCCCGGTCGTTCATGGAAAACCGTTTCGGCACCGACTTCTCGCAAGTGCGGGTACACACGCAGGGGCAAGCGGCGGCAAGCGCAGGGCAGATCAATGCCCGGGCGTACACGTCGGGCAGCCACATCGTGTTTGGCGCGGGCGAATACCAGCCGAGCACGGACGGCGGCAAGCGGCTGCTGGCACACGAACTGGCGCACACGGTGCAGCAGGGGGCAGTGAAAGCCGTTTTGCAACGCCAACAAGCTCCGCCGCCCGCCATTAGTGACTTGTCCAGCATTCCAGCCGTGGAGCGGCGAGAGGTACAGTTTTCGACGGTGGCTGTGCCGGATGCTTTGACGGCACTGCTCAATGAAATCTTTGCCACCAATCCGCGTGCAGCGGGCGGGGCCACTACATCCTTTTCGCCACCTGGCACGGTACATTTCGGCGCGAACATCCCCGCTACTCCCTCAGCGACGGACTACGATGTGCGCCGGGGGCTGAGCAGCGTGGCGGGCTGGCTGAGCAGCCACTCCAACATACTGCCGCAGAACCACACGATCTCTGTGCTGCTGGATTTGACCACGTTTGGCGGTGCCAACGCCATTTATCGCTTCACGCGTTTCGATCTGGGCACTGGCACTGCGGCTACTGACGAAGTGCTGATAGAACAAGCGGGCACTGCCCCGTCTGCTGCGCCGACCGTTACTTTGCCCACTGCACCCGCCCCTGAGCCGACCACTTTTCAAGTGGGCGGGCAGACGTTCAACTTGGGCACGGGCTGGTCGCAAACAGATTTCAACTTGTTGGCACAGGCGCTCGGAATGCTCAACACGGCGATGCTGACACAAGCGGCAGGCCTCACTTTCCAACGCGCCGGCACTGTTTCAGGCGACCCGGAAGCCGGTCATTACAACGATTCAAACAACTCTATCACCATCAGGGACAACGCTTTCCGCACCAACCACGCTCGCTACGGCTCCTCTGAAGAAGCGGTCAGGATAATTTTGCACGAAGTGGCCCACGCACTGGACCGGGCCATCCTCAACCGGGCATGGCAGCAATATCAGAGCACTGGCAGCGCGGCTCGCTTGAACGTCCGCTCCCTGTCGGGCCTGACTTACCGCCTCGATGCGGCGACAGGGAATTATGAGACGGTGGAAGGCACGGTCACGACGGCTTTCCGGACGGCTGTCCAAGCAGACCGGGCAGCACCTGGGGGCCGCACTATGCCGACCGGGGTGGCGACGTATGGAGAGACCAACTGGGAGGAAAGTTTTGCCGAGGCGTATTCTTACTACATGGCCGACAGGACAACGTTCACTTTGCTGCGTCCGCGCACCGCCGCTTACTTCGCCACTCAATTTCCATGAAAAACACTGCCGAAAATATGCAGGCTGCTGCCAACTTGCCCACTTCCGCCCTCCAACAGGGCCTCACATTTCTGGCCGACATTGTGCGGGCAAGGCTCTCGCAGTTCCTCCACCCCGATCAGCCGGTGCAATTTCCCGACTTGCACTTCCAGCACGACGGCTCGCGGCTCGCGGTGTTCGTGACCGAGCAATCGCTCAGCATAGAAGAATACTTGTTGGTTTTCACCGCTTTAGCCCCGCACTTGCAGCCCAACTTTTTTGGCAGCCTCATCGGCGAGCAAATCCCGGCAGGCACCGAGATGCCCGAATTTGGCGGCGTAAAGCCCAACCACCTCCGAGCCATGCTGCCCACCGGCGAAACGGCCCTGTTCATCCTCGCTGGCACCAACTTGCCAGAGCGGCTGCGCTGCGCTGCGCTGCTGAACGAGGGGCACTGGCTTTTTCAGCAAAAAATCCTGTCGCTCAACCCAGCTATCGGCGGCGAGCCGATGCACAGCGGCCAACTCAGCATTGCCCGCGACTGGCTGGAACGCTTCACCCAAGGCACCGTGTCGATGCCGAAACTCAGCACACAGTTCCCGGCAGAGCACA
>JAYSUY010000074.1:0-6545 GCA_043718855.1 Saprospiraceae bacterium
CAGATGATCTGCTGTTCGCAGCCGCTCGATGGCTCTCTCCACACCGCTCCAGCCCGCCTTCGCCTCCTCCTTCGTCAAGACTTCCACCTCCGTTAAAACTTCGGCGGATGAATCGGCGGATAAAGAGGCTTCGGCGGACAAGGCCATTGCCCCCGGAAGAGCCGCGTCAAACTCGCTGCGGTGCTGCTGAATGAATATTTTTATCCTGTCTGTCATGGTCGTTATTTCCTTATTGGGTCATTTGTCATTTTTACCCGCCTTAGCCTTCGGCGAAGGAGGGGTAGGTCATTTTTCGTTCATCGTTCCTAACTCAGCATATCCCTCAACTTGGCTTTTGCGCGGCTGTACTGCGACTTGGAGGTGGCCTCTGCGACACCCAGAATCTGGGCAATCTCCTCGTGGTCGTAGCCTTCCACCGCATAGAGGCTGAACACTACCCGGTATCCGTCGGGCAATTCGTTGATGGCGCGATTGATGCGCTCAACCGTGTAGGGCGGCTCAGGCTCTGGTGCCGACTCCTCGGCCCGGTCGTTGAAGGGCGTGAGTTCCGACAGGGCGAGGCGGCGGCTTTTAAGGAAGTTGATGCACTTATTGATGGTGATGCGCTTCATCCAAGCTCCGATGCTGCTTTCATACCTGAAGGAATCCAACTTGCTGAACACTTCGATGAAAACACTTTGCAGCAAATCCTCAGCGTCATGCGGGTGCCGTACCATGCGCAGCGCGGTGTTATACATCGCCCTCGAATAGAGGCGGTACAACTCGAACTGCGCATCGCGTCGGCCTTCCCGGCATCGTTCAATCAGGTCGCGGTGCGTTTGTGTTGCGTCCATGTTTTGATTTGAGTGTATTGACATCCATTGGTATCGGGGGTTGCACGAAATGTTAAATTTTCAGGCTCAGAGAGACTCGAAAGGAGCAAAGCAATGATGATTAAACTGTGGCTTTGAGAGATAGTCCTACTTTTGTCGCTCTCATGCGCTCTGCAAAGGTCAACATCTACATTTCGCTTACGGCAGAAGACCGTCCGTATCTCGCCACGTTGTTGCGTTGGCTTCACCCCATGCGCGACGAAGTGAATATTTGGTACATCAGCCCTCCAAAGGGTGTGGCGCCGCTTTCGTTTCCCTGGCAGATTTTATTGTTTTGGTACACGCCACCCAATCCGATGGCCTACTACGTCCGCACACTGCAAAGTCAGTTTGAATCGGCCCACATCTACCTATTTCTGGTCAGCCACCGCTCTCTGACGGATGCCCGCATGGGGGAAGAAATCACGGGGGCTGTCAACCGCCACGTTGAGTATGGCGACAAGTATGTGCGGATATTTCCAATTGTCGTGTCGCCCTCACACTGGAAAAACCACTCCAGATTGTCGCGCTTCAAGACGCTGGGACCGAAAAAAGCCCTGAACCAAGTCAAGCCAGAAGAGGAGGGCTATTTGGAACTGACGGAGCAGTTGTCCAAAGAAATCAAGGTTTTGCAACGCAACTTGGACGAACTAAAATATGCCCGCAACCAGCCCGGCGAATCGCCCGAAGCTTGGCCGCCCCTGCTCGGCGAAGCCAAAACCTACACCATCCCCGAAGCCGTTTCGCCGCCCGAATGGCTGGGCTGGGTGATTTTGGCAGCATTGGTACTTTCTGTATGGTACAGCATCAGCCCATCACTGCCCTCACTGCCCGATCGCCGCTATCGACACATTGATTACGAGCAAAAACCGCCCGAGTATCGTCGAGAAAACCCCATGATGCCGCCGCCCGACGAAAAACTTCAAGAAGAGAAGCGGTAGCATAAATGTCTCGAAAAGGCACAAAGTCCTAACAATCAAAACTTTGCGCCTTTGCGAGATATTTGTGTCGTGGTACTTACAAAACGAGAGCCGACGGACAAGCACTCACCAAAATCACAGAACTCATTATGCTGCTGAAATGGCTTTTCACCTTGTTGGCAATCATCTGGTTGTATCAGGCCTTACGCCAGTTGTTCCTGCCTGCCCGACACTACCCCTTTCACCCGCCTGCTCCACCACCACGCCCAGCACCGCCACCGCGCCCAGAGGGCGACATTGCTGTGGAACGAAAAAAACGGAGCGATGGCGAGGGAGAATATGTTGACTATGAGGAGATTAAGTGAAGGGTCGTCATTCCATCATTGGCTCCGCTCTCGGTTTTATTGACAACCCAAGAGCGGAGCCAATGACGGAATGACGATCAATGACCCCATGACGCTACATCACCCGTGCCACCATGATGCCCGACTGTCCGCGCTGCTTGGCCAAATACTGAGGAAGCGGTTGCGCCGAAATGATCACTTTTTTTGACAGCGACGAGGCGTGCAGTAGGTGGATGCGCCCGTTGCGCCGCACCGCAAAGCCTTGATGCGAGATGTCCAGATCTGCTTTTGCAGAAGTCAGGATGATGATGTCGCCTTCCCGCAGTAAGTGTTCCTTCGAAGCGACTTTCGATTTTGGAATGAAATACCAAGCATGGCGGTTGATGCGCGATTCGGCATTTTTCAGTGCTGCAAGGGTCTTCTCGTCCTTGATTTTGGGGTATTTCTGTGGTCGATCTGATATGTAACTGATCTTTTTTCGATAAGGCACTCCACCCAGGTCGCGGGTGATATCTTGTACGAAGCCTAATTTTTCTGCTTGCAGCAGCCAACCGGAAAAATAGTGGATGCGCGAGCCGTAGCCCTCCACCGTACCGCCCCAGTAGCGGAGTATTTTCAGGTAATTTTGGAAATCATTGAAGTTGCCCTGTGGCCCAGCCAGCACCAGCGCGAGGCTGCACTCTACATGTGTCCAGCAGTCGAGTTGACGGAGATTGACGACGAGTTGCTCATTTGAGGTGCGGTCCAATGTCCCGGTGACGTAGGGTATGCCGAGGAAAGATTGAGCAACGGCCCGTGTCTGTGCAGCGCGGTCGGCGTGAGCGGTTACGACGGCTTTTTTTTCTTCAAAAATGGTGGAGTCGGGCGGGGTAAGGAACGATGAACGATGAATAGCCTGTCCAGATGTATCGGGAATGAACGATGAATGGGGAGGCCTGGCACGGCTCAGAAAGTGAGCCGTGATGGGTAGACATTGGTGGTATGTTTTTGGGGCTGCGCCAAAAACATCTGCTCGCGCCGGGTGCAGCACGGGGAGAAAAAGGAGCAGCGAGGTAGAGAGCAAGCGCATGGTGCGTGTTCGTTTTGGGCAAAGGAACGGCGTTCTGCACAAAAAAAGCGGCGCGAAGGGTTGCTTCGCGCCGCTCTGGGCTTGTGGTGGGAGAGATCGATCAGTCTTTCTTGATACCGCCGCCGCCACTTACGGGCGTTGTGACGGGAGTGCTGGGGGGAGGCACGTCTTTCCCGAAGGCGGCTTGCATATCACGGACGGTTTGCTGCTTAGCCGGGTCTGTTTCGATTTCGAGCCATTTGGCCGATGCATCGTTGAACTTGGCCGGGTCATTTTTTACGAAGTAGCAGTAACTGATGTATTGCAACACCTTCGGGAGGTCCTTCTTGTTCTTCTCCTTGTCGGCCCAAGCAATTTCTACATACTTCTCGTAGTAGTTCAGTGCTTTGCCGTACTGGTTGGCCAAATCCGGGTTAGCAGTGATGGCTTCGGGCGAAGGGTCCAGCCTTTCAGCAGATTTTCCGGCCCAGAGCCAGCCAGAGGTCGATTTCGGGGCAACTTCAGTCACTCTCAAGAAAGTTTTTTCGGCTTTCTCGTACCTCATCGAGTCTTCCCTGTTGTAATATTGGACATAGCCAAGTTTGAACAAGTCACCCGCTTCGGGCTTCGGCACTGAGTCGAAGTACATGATATAGGCCTCTGCGGCTTCTCCGTTTTTCTTTTTGGTGTAGTACAGGTCAGCGATTTCTTTGTACACCGCCCACTGCGACGAATCCATTTTGGCCCCCTTTCTCAGGTTGCTGATGGCTACAAGGGTGTCGCTTTTGGTTTTGACCTGCAAGCGGCCCAAGTAGAGGTAGTCGCTGGAGATTTCTTTTTCCGGGGTCACTTTCTTGAAGTAGTCGTTCATGATGTCCAAGCCCTTCTGGTATTCGCCCGTTTCGTAGTAGCAGTAGCCCAGCAGTCGGCGGAGGTAGTTTTTGGAGCCGTCTTTCTTGATGATTTTTTCCACCAACTCGGAGCAGCCTTTGTAGTCCTTACTGATAAACAAGCAGTTGGCGAGTTGCATCTCGTCCTCTATTTTGACCTCCGCACCCTTTTCTACCAAATCTTTGTAGGCCTGCGTGGCTTGCTCCCACCTGCGGCTGTAGTAAAAATGTTCGGCCTTCGCACGGAGCGCGAGGGTGTAGTTGGGTGCTACAGCGAGGGCCTTGTCGCAATAGATCAAAAACCGTTCTGGGAGTTTGGCCGCTTTGTACACCTTGGCCAACATGAATTTGGTCAGGGGGTTTTTCTGGTCAAGTGACTCTGCAATCTCGTACTGCTGCGCGGCGAGTCCGCCGTTGGGCATCTCTTTGTAGCAGTAGCCGAGGGTCATGATAGCCGTAACGTCCTTGGAGCCAGCGTCTACTGCCGCTTTCAACAACTCTTCAGCGCGGGTGAAATTGGGTTTCGTGCCAGGCGCAGCGTAGAGGTAGGATTCACCTATTTGGCGCAAAGCAGACACGTCTTTTTTGCCGTATTTGGCGGCTTTGGCAAATTGCTTGTCGGCTTCGACGATGTTGTTTTGCAGCAACAGCACCCGCCCGTTGGCGATAAAGGCCAGCGGGCCTTCGGGCTTGGCGTTGAAGGCGGCTTCGAAGCTGGCTTTTGCCTTGTCTTTGTCGCCCTTTGCCAGCCAAGCATTGCCCATAGTGAGCAGAGCGGTCTGGTCCATAGGGTTGGCTTTGGCGAGCGCGGAGTAAATCTCGATGGCCTTGTCCCAGTTTTCAGTTTGCATGGCCGTCAGTGCGTCGTTGTGCGTCTGGGCGGAAACAAACTGCACAGTGCACAACACGGACAGGAAGAGGAGGGCTTTTTTTGCGTAAGTTGTCATTGTTCGGAAAATTTTATTGTTAACACTGCTTGCGCTTGTTTGAGCGGCAAAGTTCTTTCTTTCAGACGCGTTTTTGGGAGAAAATCCACACGTCATCTCGTAAATTAATGTGGTCAATGTGGAGTAAGGGGGTCAATATGACATCAAAAAGACAAAACCCATACTTGGCCAAAGAATATCGCCCCCGTTGCTTCCGTCCGCATTGACTACATTCCACACATATTGACCACATTTTTCCTATTTTCTACTTGGTCTCATCACACGTGGCGGAATCTGTGCGGGTAACAGCCCGTCTTTCAGTACGATTCGTTGACCATCGCTACCCGCCAGATAAGAAGCCAGCCCCAGCCCCAGCCCGCTTCGCGCCTGTGCATTGATGATGTAAACCGTGCGCTTGAAGGGGTAATAGCCCAAAGCAAGGTAAGCCTGATAGGGGCCGTAGGCTTCGGTGCCAACCTCTTTGGCGATGTCAGCAAGTTTTATTTCGGTCAAAAACTTCTGCACCCCCTTGTCGTCCGTGTCCGAAATCCAGTTGGCAGCGATGATGCCGATGGCGTTTTTATTTTTTCCGACATACGCGATCACCTCCGCATTGGTTTGGAGGGCGGAAGCATTGGGCGAAAGCGGCTCGCCGCCGCCAATAGAATCTTTGGCGTAGCGCACAGTGCCGGAGAGCGGATTGTCGAACACGAGCCGTATATCGCCCAGCGGAGACTTTGGGTTCACTTGGCTCCATTTGGTTGCTTTTCCAGTCAGGATATCGCGCATTTGGGCGACGGTGAAAGCCGTATCGCGGTTGGAGGGATGCAGCACGAAAGCCACTGCGTCGTGCGCAATGGGGGTTATTTTGGGGGTAAAGCCGCGTGCCGCAAAGTACTGGAGTTCGATCTCGGTGAGTTTGCGGGTGATGACGATCACCTGCACCGTATCGCGCAGCAGCGCGGCCACAGCCTCGCCTTCGGAGGTGTAGGTTGGCTCGAAATGGGCGAGCGAGTAGATGCTGTCGAACACGTCCATCGAGGTTTCGAGGATGGGCCGGTAGCCCTCGTCGATCATCAGGCGCAAGGTGCCGGTGGTGGGCGTGTCGAGCACTTTGCCCTTTTTGTCTTTGGCTGGCCCGCAGCCTGCGAGCAGTGCCAAGAGCAGGCTTGATAAAATTAAGAATCGCATAGGTTGCTTTATTTTTTGATTTTGCCTCTCACTTTCTCACTCCTATCTCCGGTAGTCCATGTATGCCCGCCAGCCCCGGTAGGCACCGTACACCAGCACCATCACGGCAAAAATCTGCCGAAAATCCTCTGGGATATTGGGTAAAAATTGAACGTTGAGCAGCAGCAGGGTGCCGAGTATGAAGTAAAACAGGGTCATCGCCGTACCGATGATGAACATCGGGTTGCGGAAGGCGCGGCGCTTGCGGATGCGTTCGTCAGTGGTGGACATACCTTTTGAGTTTGAAGTTGCAAGTTTGAAGTTTGAAGTTGGCTTCGGGCTTGGGCAAAGGGTTTGAAGTTTGAAGTTGGCTTCGGGCTTGGGATTTTTGAAGGG
>JAYSUY010000731.1:0-1369 GCA_043718855.1 Saprospiraceae bacterium
GGGGAGTTGCGCGATGACGATTTCGTTGGTGGCAGTGCAGCCGTTCACGTTGGTGACGGTGACGGTGTAAGTGCCCGGCTGGTCTATCACGTTGCGAAAACCATTGACTCCGTTGGACCACTTGTACATGGTGTAAGGTCCATTGACGAGCAGGGTGTCCAACTGCCCGATACAGATGGCCGGGCGAAAAGCAAAAATCGGCGGTGTCGCCGCTGCGCCATTCTGGATGGCAATGCTTTTTTCGCCAGTACACCCGAACTGGTTGGTCACGATGACGGTGTAATACCCCGGCTCGAACACTTGGATGGGGTTGGTGGCACCCCCGTGTTCCCACTGGTAGGCACTGAAGTTTGGCGTGATGCTGATGACTGCCGTATCGCCCTCCGGGCACATGATGGGCTGTGTGCTGAGTATGGGCAGCACGGGTGGGCTGGGCGGTACAACGATGCTTTTCTGGAAGGGACATTTCATCTCGTCTTCCACGAACAGGGTGTAAGTGCCTGGCACATTGAACTCATATGGCGTGAAGTCGCCGCTGGGATTGCCGGGTACCCAGTAAAATTCGGGGAAGTCGTAGATGGGCGTGACAATCACATTCAGTGTACCTGGCAAGCCGGGGCAGAGTGCGGGTGGGCCAGTGATGGCTATGGTACCAGCAAAAAATTCGTTGATCTCGATGGTGTTGTTGAAGTGGTCGCAGGTGAAGCCAGCAGTGTTCCAAGTGTAAAATCCAGGCTCCGACACCACGATGGAGTGGGCTGTCACCCCGGTAGACCAGGGGGCGGTGACCACCACTCGCTCGCCCGTGAACAGAAAATCTTGGAAGGCAAAGAGTGTAACTTTTCGGGTGACGCAGTTGGTATCTGCCTCGATGATACACTTGGCGTGGCCAACGGGTACAGCGGGTGGCGGGGTGTTTTCCAGCACCGTGTTTTCCAGCGCAGCCAACATTTCCGGCTGCGCCGACATCAACTGGGCAGTGATGGGCTGCGCCGCTATGCCCAAGATTTGGAGGTAGTCCGTAGCAGCATAGTTGAGGGCAATGGGCTGCTCCACAACGGTTTGTGCCAATGCGTCAGGTGAAGAAGCAGAGCGGACGGCAGGGCCACTGGGCTTGACGGGGCCACCTGGGCCAGTAGGCTCGGTAGCAAAAAGCAGAGCCGAGCCGAAGAGGAAAAAAGCAAGAAAAAGGGTTTGCCGAAGCAGGAAGGAGTAGAGTTTGTCCATAGCAGTCTGTGTTTGAAAGTGCGAATGAATGTGGTAGATGCGGGGCGAGGGGGAAACGCAGCCTCACCCCCGGCCCCTCTCCAAAAGGGAGAGGGGAGAAGCGACACAGGACACGACACAGTGTACGCCTCGTCTCCCCTCT
>JAYSUY010000732.1:0-1369 GCA_043718855.1 Saprospiraceae bacterium
CCCGAAGGGGTACTACGACTTTATGAGCGCCTACAAAAAAA
Organism: Saprospiraceae bacterium; assembly: GCA_043718855.1. Classification (GTDB taxonomy): domain Bacteria; phylum Bacteroidota; class Bacteroidia; order Chitinophagales; family Saprospiraceae; genus M3007. The sequence continues at coordinate 42 of JAYSUY010000732.1, forward strand.
GTGGCAACCTGTTTTCACAGATCATCTCCGAACCCATCAACCTGCCCAGCAACGTAGAGGGCGGCTACGGCTATTTCTCGATGACGATACCCATGCTCAGGTTGGTGGTGATTCGCTGAAGCGAGGAAAAATACACGGCATGAAATGCACGAGCCGCCCCGGAAGTCCGGGGCGGCTCGCGTCGTTTTATGTGAAAATGGTTGGCTCAAAAATTTGTGTTACCAAAACAAAAAAAGGTTCAAAAAGCGGCACTTGACCGCTTTTTGAACCTTTTTTATGGAGTTCTACCCTGATTTAGCCTTCTACTGGAATCTCAATATTGCCGGGCAAAGTGCCGCCGCCAATTGAAAGTGAAGCAAAAACGCAAAGCACGATGAGGCTGGCCGCCAGCACCCAAGTGGCTTTTTCGATAAAATCAGTGGAGCGGGCTGCGCCGAAAAGTTGCTGGGCCTGGCCACCGAAGTTGGCATCTATGCCGCCGCCTTTGGGGTTTTGAATCAGCACTGCGACCATCAGGAGTGCGCTGACCAGCGCAATAAGTACCGTGAGAGTGGATAACATTGTGTCGTCTATTTTTTTAGTTTGTCAATTTCAGCGGCAAAGAAACCACTTTTCTCTGGAAAAGCCAAGATAAGTCGCTCGTACATGGCAATCGCTTTGTCTCGGTAGCCTTGTTTGGCCAGCAGCCGGGCCAATGTTTCGGAAATCACGTCTTTGTTTTCGGCCACGCTGCGCTCGGCCAGCGTCTGTGCTATGGAGCGTATATCGCTGCCGTTCGGTAGCGCTGGAGCGTCTTCATCATCGAGCAATTGGGGCGCCGCAGTGGGTGGGCTGGGGGCAGTGGCAGGCTTTTTTTGGGCAAAATTAGGGGCTGCGAGATGTGCCGAAGTCGCTGCCGGATGTGTCGCTTCGGGCTGTAGCAAGGTGGGCGGCTGAAAGCCACCCATCCACGCTGAAAAAGGCTGTGATATCGGAGCGGAATCGGGGGGGGCAAGTAAAGGCGGGGTGGCGAGCGGGGTTTGCTGTGGGGAAGCAGACGCGGGTTCGGTGGTTTTGGTAGACGGAGGCGACTGCGATGCAAGGCTCTGTTTTTCAAGCACTTCTTCTTTCCAGATTGGCGAGAGAGCATCCAACTCGCGTTGGATGGTTTCGATGGGCTTCAATTCCAGCACCTCTTCTTTCCGTCGTTGTGGCGTGAGTTGTGGCGGGGCAATGAGCACAAAAAGTCGGGTGCGATCGAGGCTATGGGCCGCAGCGATGGCGAGGTTTCGAGAGGCTTCCGGGTGGTGGTCTTGTTGACTTTTGAGGGCGAGCAAGTAGCGCAGATT
>JAYSUY010000733.1:0-3733 GCA_043718855.1 Saprospiraceae bacterium
GGTCTCATCCTTCATGTATTCGGTGCTGTCGCAGCAGCAGCCCTACATTGGCTTTTTTAACTCATTATTCGCATAGTTTGAGTAGTTCATCGTTCCTAGTCCATCGTTCTTCAACATGAAAAAGTACCTACGTCCTGTTTTGCTCACTTTATTGGCTGCTCTCCTGCTCATGCAGTTCTACCGCCCAGCCCGCAACCAGTCCAACGATCAGACCCACCACGTTTCCACCAAATATCCCATGCCACCGAAGGTAGAAGCCATCTTGAAACCAGCCTGCTACGACTGTCACAGCAACCAAACCGCCTATTCTTGGTACGCCAACGTGCAGCCGGTGGCGAGTTGGCTGGCGGGCCATGCAAAAGAGGGGAGCAAACACCTCAACTTCTCCGAATGGACGAAGCGGCGTGTCGCTGTGCAAAACCACAAATTCGAAGAGATTATCGAAATGGTGAAAGAGAGCGAAATGCCGCTCAACTCCTACACTTGGACGCACGGCGACGCGGTGCTTACCAGTGAGCAACGCCAGACGCTGGTCGCTTGGGCGCAGTCGAACATGGACTCGCTAAGCACTTGGAACCCAGCAGATAGTCTGGTACTGAAGCGGAAGTGATGCTCAAAAGGCAAAGAGCAAGGAGCTAAAGGCAACCGCAAAACCGCAAAATTTAAAACCGCAAAATGTAAAATCCGAGATGTCGACCACATTACTGGACATTTTTCACACAACGCCACAACGCCACGACGGCGATATGACTAAGTCATTCAAAGTCAATTCGTTGTGTCGTCGTGGCGTTGTGTGAAATCAAAATGTCCAGTAGTGTGGATGTCGACATCTGGGTGTATGCCTAGTTTTTGCGGTTTTAAATTTTTTGTGGTTTTGCGGTTGCCTTTTTGCCCTTTACTGCACCACCACCTTCCCCGCGCCCCGCATTTTTCCGCCTTCAAAAATTTTGAAGAAATACATCCCGCTCGGCAGCACAGCTTGGCCCAACTCCACCCGGTCGCCCTGCACCGGGCGGCTCAGCACGAAGCGGCCCCGTGCGTCGTAGAGGTCGAAGCGGCTCTCGCGTAGTGTCAAATTTTCCAGCCGCAGCACCGCACCGCTCGCCACCGGGTTGGGCGACACGCGGATAGCCGGAGTCTTGCTGCCAGCCGCCCAGTCGCGGGTGCCAGAGGGGACAAATTCTCTGCCCACCTGGTGCTGCGTCTCGTTGGTGATGATCGGCGGATTGAAGTCGAAGTAGATGGCCGCCCGGTTGGTGATGACCGTACCCAGCGGCACCGAGTCGCGCTGCTGTACGCGGAACTTGATGAAACCGTGCGAAGCCACCTCGTTCACGTTCGAGTCGGGCAGCAGGATGTTGTTGAATCGGAAATTGAGGATGCCCGCCTCGGAGAGGGTGAACTGGTACGGGTGGCTGCTCGCGCCGGGGCGGACGCTGGCAGGATCGAGCCACTGGACAAGTGTATCCACCACGACCACCGTGAAGGCCGTATCCGTCCCCGTGTTCTGAAAACGGATGAGATAATCCAGCGGCTGGCCCGGCTCGATGAGGCGCTCGGAGCCATAGCCCAGTGGGAAGCCCTGCTTGTCGTTGGGGTCGTAGGAGCCTCTACTTTCCTGACAATCAATGGAAACGAACGGGTCGCCGTCGTCCTCACCAAACTGCGACATGAAGCCTATGCTGAAATTGCCCTGCGCGTTTTGGCCGCAGGCCTCCACCGTAGCGGAAGGCATGGGGTTGCCCGGATTGCCCGGCTCTTGCTCCGCTTGCAGGCGCCAGGTGCTGCCATTGGCTGGCACGCTGATGCGCATGGAGTCGCCAGCCGGGAGTTGGAACAGTTGCTGGCGGGTGATGATGTTGTCCTCGATGACGATGTACTCCAGCATGGACGTAGCCACCGTGCCCGTGTTGCGCAGCACGAAGCGCACCGAGTCGCTCTGGCAGGCACCGTCCACGTCCACGTTCGCGCCCGACCAAGCGGGCGGGGCGAGGCAGATGGAATCAGGGTAAATGTGCGCCTCCACACAGTGCGTCTGGCCGATCACGGTGGAGTCGCAGTCGAGGTTAGCCACGAGTTGGAACCAGCCGCAGTCGTTGACGGGGATTTGCCCCAAATCAAAACGCCAGGTCTGGTTTCCCTCAAAAACGGCGGGCTGCGACGCGCTCACGAAACTCAGGAAGGGGTCGAGTTTTACTCGAACAAATGCGCCCTCGGCAGCCGCCGTACCGGTGTTGCAGTAGCGCACGGTGTAGGTGTTGTCGAAACAACGGCGCAGGAGCGGGGTGCCGATGTCGGTTTCGAGGAAGGGGCAGTCGGCGTTGAGCAGGACGGGGAAATTGATTTCTGAAGTGTCGCCAGTGGTGCCGATGAGCAGCAAAGTATCGGCACAGGGCGAGAAATAATCGTTGGGCGGCAGGGCAGAAAGGCGGTAGTTGCCCGTGTCCACCACGAAGTAGTACAGGCTGTCAAGGCCCACCAAACCGTACTCCGTGCTGAGCAGCGAGCCATCGGGACGGAGGTGGTCGAGTTGCATTTTCCAGCCTTGCAGGGCTGGCTCAGCGGACTCGGCCTGGCAGTTTAAGTTGTTGTCGGCCAGCACCTTGCCGAGCAGGGTGCGATAGCCCGCGTTGTTATTGCTGTTTACCGTGAAGGTGTACTCGCACACCGATTCGTTGCCGCAATTGTCCTCGATGATCCACTTGATTTTGTGGGTGCCGCTGGGGAGTTGGGGCAGCACCCAAACACCTGGGGCCTGCTCGGTATTCCAGCCGACGTGGAAGACGCGGTTGGTGTTGGGCGGGCCGTTGCTTGTCCAGAAAATGCCGAAGCGGTATTTCAGGTTGGCAGCCACAGGCCGCTGGTCGAAGTCCTGCGGAGTGCCGCCGACGTAACCCGGGTTGGGGAGGTTGTTGAAATTGACCTGCCCGGCAGCGGGCAGATTCTTGGTGTTGATGACGGTTTCCATCGTGCCGTCCTGATTCATGTCAAGGAACAGCAGGTAGTTGCCCTTGATGTTGCTGCCCGCGCAGTCGTCGGTGGTGGTGATGGAAAGCGACACGGGCGCGTCGCTCAGGTTGCTGGTTTGCAGCACGGGGTCGAACCAGTACGAGGCGTTCCAGAATTGCGGGTTGTTGGGCGTGCTGTCGTTGAAAACGACTGTGGCCGAAGGGCAGTTGAGCAGAACCGGGTCTACGCTGTCCTCGATTTTGATGATCTGCTTGTAGGTGTAGCAGTTGGCCGTCGCCGACCAGAAGGTGCTGAAATCAGTCGGATTGGGGTCGGAGGGGGCTACTTTGACTACTGTCGGTGCCCAGGGCGCGGCTGTCCCCGATGGCGACACGATGGGGCCGGGCAGGTTGCTCGGGTGGCTCACGATAGCGTTGGGATTGGGGTTTTGTATGTCAATGCAGGGCAGGCCGGGGTCGTAGCCTGCGCTCTTGACGTACCAGATGCGCTCGATTTTATAGCAAGCATCCGGTACTATCGTGAATGTCTCATCAATGTAGTCAATCGTGATGTTCGCCCCGTTGGTGTTGAACAACTGGGGCGGTGTGAAGGTGGCTTGGAAGCCGCAGTTGGTGGCGATGATGTCGTCAGGAAATTTGACGTAGTAGTCCGACTGGGCCGCAGCAAGGCGGGCGAGCAGGAGCAGGCAAAGGATAAAAAAGTGGCGCATAATGAAGAACAGTTTGTCAACCCCATCTCCGACCCCTCCCCCGCAACCCACCCC
>JAYSUY010000734.1:0-3730 GCA_043718855.1 Saprospiraceae bacterium
CCGCTGCCCGCATTGAACGTGGCAGTCACGGCCTGGCCGGTGCAGATGGTCGCGTTCGTGGGTGTCTGTGCCAGCAGCGTCGGGCCGACCGGCTGTGCCACGACCGTGATTGTTGCCGTTCGGTTGGTGCTGATGGCATTGGAGCAGGTACCGCTGCTCAGGTTGGTGACGGTGACGGTCGTAGCGCCGCTGTTGGCCAGTGTAGATGTTGTGAAAGTGCCCGTGCCAGCAACAGTGATGGTCATGCTTGCCGTGAGTCCGGTGGCAGCGTTTGGTGCGCTGAGGTCATAAGTCACTGTGTAAGTACCAATGGGGAGATTCGCGGCAGCACCATTCAAAGTAACGGTAGATGTGGTGCTTGTACAGACCGGCGTGGTGGCCGAGGTGCTGGTCAAACTAAAAGTGACTAAGCAGGTGGTCAGGGTAATTTGACCTCTAAATCCGTTGCCGCCAGTTCTTGCAGCAGCAGTGCCACCAGAGCCATTAAGGGCACCGCTGCCAGCTCCGCTCAATGCTATAGCGGCAGTTCCATTTCCAACAACTACTGGCCCGGCAGCACCGCTGCCCCCCCCAATGGAGCCTGTACCTCCGGCGCCCGCTGTAGAACCCGAAGCGGCACCCCCGCTGCCTGTGTTGCCCGCTCCACCGCCGCCTGCACCTCCATAAGTGTTAGATAGGCCAGCAGCTCCCGCACCACCATTGAAATCACCGGCGGTTGTTCCTCCTCCCGCTCCTTGGCCGCCATTCCCTGTACCTAAGCCGCCACCTGCACCGCCAGAGGCCGTAACCGTAGAGAAAGTGGAGGCAACGCCGTTTCCGCCATTGGCAGCACTAACTGCAACACCTCCTGTACCTACGGTATAGCTGATCATCTGCCCCGGGGTGACGGAAATGGTCGCGGTCTTGTAAGCCCCGCCAGCCCCGCCGCCGCCGCTGGTGTTGTTGTTGGTGCTACAGCCGCCGCCAGCGCCGCCGCCGCCCCAGCACTCCACTTTTATGCTGGTCACGCCTGCTGGAACGGTGTAGGTGCCAGATGTGGTAAACGTCTGTGCGAAAGCGCCAACAGAACACAAGCAAGTTATTGCCCAAAGAAAAAGGGCTTTTTGCACAGTTCTGGACATGGGCAACAGCCTGTTAGAGAGCGGATTGAAAAGTCGTAAGGCATTTCTCATAACCAACCGGAGTTTAAAAGTGAAAAAGGATATTGACATTTTGCCGCTCCTGAAGGAAGTGGCGTTCTGGGTGGGTAGTCGTGTGCTGGCAAGCAGCGACAACGCCCAAACCTGCTCAGCACATTGGGCGATGCTGTAGCGGCAGGTTGAAAAACAAGACCGAAAGATTGTGGGAAAAAAGGCGAGGCATTGCCTGCCTGAGCAGAAACAGTACGGCAAGGTGCCTGTACAGGTATATTTGACCCACGAGATTACAAGGAGCGAACGGATTAAAATTAAGCAGACAAACATACCACACAGCCTACCAAATTCGAGCCAACTATGCGCGACAAATTTTTAGGCAATTTTTAATTTGCTGTAAGTTATTGTACTTATGCGATTTATACGGTACAAAAAAAATGGCTCAGAAGACTGTCTGTCCTCCGAGCCATTTTTTGTATCGGTATGCCGCCTATTTTAGCGTTGCAGCACTAATCGCTTCGTCAGCACCGTGCCATCGCTGGCCACTGTCACCAAGTAGAGACCTGCGCTGAATCGGGCATCGCTCAGGTCGACCGCCACGCTCGTGAGGGTCTCCGACCCGACACGCCCGCTCGTGAGGGTCTCTGACCCAATACGCTGCTGCCACACTTGGCGGCCAGTGGCATCGAAGATCGTAACAAGTGCCTGTTTCTCAAAACCTTGCAACTGCAAGTTGAACCTGCCGTCGGTTGGGTTGGGAGCCAAGGTCAAAGTCATCAATTGTGGGCTGCCCACACTGCTCTCTCTCTCCTGCTCCCTGCTCACGCCCGTCTGCTGGCCTGCCGAGGAGCAACTCACCGTCACCGTAAACGAGCAGTCGTTCGTCTGTCCGTTGCTCGCCAGCGCCCTCCAAGTGTTGGTGGTCACGCCTGATGGGAACACTGATCCACTCGCTAAACCGCTGAACAAGAACTTGGTAACCCCAGTGCAGTTGTCGGTCACCGTCGGGCTGGCGTAGGTCACGGTCGCTTGGCAAGGGCTTCCACTGCCGGTGGCGGCGATGTTGGCCGGGCAAGTGATCGTGGGCAACTGCGCATCCGTGACGGTGACCGTCATGGTACAGTGCTTGGTCAGGCCCGCTGCATCTACGGCTCGGAACACGACGCTGCTGGTGCCTACGGGGAAGGCCGAACCGCTCGCCAAGCCGCTGAATCGGGTGGAAGTGCCGGTATAAGTGCCGTTGGCGAGCAAGCAGTTGTCGGTGAACGCCGGGTTGGCGTAGGTCACAATTGCACTGCACAGCCCTGCGTCAGTGTTCTTGCTGATGGCCGCTGGGCAGGTCATGGTGGGTGCCTGGTTGTCGTTCACCGTCACTTTGAAGGAGCAAGTTTTGGTCAAGCCCGCCCCATCGGTTGCTTTCCAGACCACCGTTGTGATGCCCTTGGGGAAAGCCGATCCGCTGGGCAGCCCGCCAGGCTGGATGGCTACAGAAACTGTTGTACAATTGTCTGTGGCAGTGGGTAGTGTGTAACTGACTACCGCGCTGCACAGCCCAGCGTCGGTGTTTTTGACCTGATTGCTGGGGCAAGTGATGGTGGGCAGTTGGTTGTCGTTCACCGTGACGGTGAAAGCACAGGTCTTGGTGTTGGCTGGCGAAGCCGAGTCGGTGGCTTTGAACTCTACCGTCGTGACAGTCTTCGGGAAAGCCGTTCCGCTGGCAGGGCCAGCGGTTTGCACCACCGTGACACCGGTGCAGTTGTCAGAAGCCGTTGCATTGGTGAAGGTGGTGACTGCTGTGCAAAGTCCCGCATCGGCGTTTTTCACGATGTTGGCCGGGCAAGCGATGCTCGGCAACTGCGTGTCGTTCACCGTCACAGTGAACTGGCAGATGGACATATTGCCCGATGCGTCGGTGGCTTTCCACTCTACCATGGTGACCCCTTTGGGGAAAGCCGATCCGCTGGCCAAGCCGCTGGTACGGGTAATGTTGGCCCCCGAACAGTTGTCAGAAAACAGTGGGTTGGCGTAAGTCACCACAGCGGTACACTGGCCGGGGTCGGTGCTGCGGGTGATGCTTGCTGGGCAAGTGATGCTTGGGTTTTGAGTGTCATTTACGGTGATCGTAAATGAACAAGACGTGTTGCCACAAGAATTGGTAGCCGTCAGCACCACTGTCGTGACCCCCGTATTGAATGTCGAACCGCTGCCAGTACCTGTAAAGGCCCCAACAGTGGCCCCGCTGAATACATAGGAGAAATCAGGACTAGGAATGCCCGTAGCCGCAACGTTGTAGTTGACCACAGCACTGCAAGAACCCACTGCGGTATTCACCGTCTTGTTGCTTGGGCAGGTCGTGAACTCAGGGTATGTGCAGTCGATCGTTCCCCGAATGGCAAAATCATACGTCGCCTCGTTGCAGTCGTCGTTGCTGATCGTGAGGACCGAGTTTGTGGTGCCTGATGTGGGCGAAGCGAAGGTCACTGTGAAGGTGGCGCTCATGCCCGCAGGTATCGGGCACCACAAACTCGGTCCTCACGATCAGCAACGACGACTGCAACGAGGCGACGTATGATTTTGCCATTCGGGGAACGATCGAC
>JAYSUY010000735.1:0-3727 GCA_043718855.1 Saprospiraceae bacterium
GCCCCAAAGTGTACCGGCTGCTGCACCAATGGCACCACGAGAGCATCCATTCTTCTTCGCTCACGGCTTTTTCCTTCCATCCGCTGGAGGCTGCCCTGCAAGCCGTGGTCATTCCGCTGATGATGCTGTTTTTGCCCATGCACCTTCTGGTGCTGTTCCTGTTCTTGCTCATTATGACCATATCTGGCACCATCAACCATTCGGGTGTAGAGATTTACCCCAAAAATTTCGAGCGGCACTGGCTGGGCCAATGGCTCATCGGCGCTACCCATCATGACCTGCACCACAAGAAATTCCAGTTCAACTATGGCCTGTACTTCACCTTCTGGGACAAGTGGATGCACACAGAATTTCCAGGTTTTAAAAACCTGTTCAAGGCAAAAACGGGAATAAAATCCCCATCAAAAAAGGATTTGAAATGACGGCTTCGGTAGATGTCAAAAGCCCATAAAGACCAAGCGGCCAGTGCATCATGCCCCCTGCATGCCCTCTACGTTTTCGTAAATCTCTGCCACTTTCAGCGAACAGCCCAACTTGGGCAGCGGCACGTTGGCATCCATCTGGCTGAACACCTCGAAACGCCAGCCCTGATCATCGCGGCTGTACAGTTGCACCAGCGGCTCGTACTGCGAAACGATGACGTAGTATTGCAGCGAAGGCAGGTGGATGTACTCGTTCAGTTTAGTTTCGTTGTCGGTCTTGGCCGAGTCCTGCGAACTGACCTCGATGAGCAGCGTAGGGTTCGTGACAGCGTGGGTGTCCGTGATGCTGTCCCGTTTCACCACCTGCACATCCGGGTAGCGGTATTTTTTGCCCGGCTCAACGATGGTGCGCACATCGTGGCGGATGATGTCGTAGCCCTCAGCGCGAAGGGACAGTTGAAGCCGGAAATCACAGTTTCCTGCGATTCGATTGGCAATAATGCTTTCTCCGGGCATAGCGATGAGTTGTCCGTTGATGAATTCATGGCGGGTTTCTGAGTTCTTCTCCCACTCGAAGTATTCCTCCACGGTGTAGCGCTTCTCGGCGGTGGTCGCTTGTGCTGCTGTTGCAGTTGTCATGTGCCTTCTTTTTTATTGGTGCAATAGTACGCTCATTTTGGGCAAAAAAGGAAATTTGGGCCGCCGCCTCGCCGTACTTTCGCCCATATTTCAACGCTCCAAGCCGCTCAGCAACCACATTGACCACATTCCAACCGCCATGTCCTTCCAATCCAACCCACAACTCGAACTCGCCTTCGACTATGTGCGCAACACGCACAAAAACATCTTCCTCACCGGCAAAGCAGGTACGGGAAAAACCACGTTTTTGCACCAGATCAAGAACGAGTCGATCAAGCGGATGGTCGTGGTGGCCCCCACCGGAGTGGCTGCCATCAACGCCGGGGGCATGACCATCCACTCTTTTTTTCAGGTACCCTTCGGTCCCTTTCTGCCCGGCGCGGCGCAAGACCCCACACGCATGAGGCGGTTTTCTGGCGAAAAAATACGCCTCATCCAAAGCCTTGATTTACTGGTGATTGACGAGATCAGTATGGTGCGGGCCGACCTGCTGGATGCCATCGACGACGTGCTGCGCCGCTACCGCGACCGCTACAAACCCTTCGGCGGGGTGCAGCTGCTGATGATCGGCGACCTCCACCAACTGCCGCCCATCGTGAAGGATGAGGAGTGGTACCTCCTCCGCGAACACTACCAGACGATGTACTTTTTTGGCAGCCATGCCCTGCGCGGCACCGACCCGGTGTCCATCGAGTTGAAGCACATCTACCGCCAGTCCGATACCCAGTTTATCGACCTGCTCAACCGGGTGCGCGACAACGAGATGGACGACTCCGTGCTGGCCGCCCTCAACAGCCGCTACATCCACAATTTCCAGCCCACCGAGGCCCAGCCCTACATCACCCTCACGGCCCACAACGCCTCGGCGCAGGAGATCAACGCCCAAAAACTGGCCTCCATCGCCCAGCCCCTGCAAACCTTCAAAGCCACGGTGCAGGGCGATTTCCCCACCTTTTCCTACCCCGCCGACGAGGTGCTGGAATGCAAAAAAGACGCGCAGGTGATGTTCGTGAAAAACGACATGAACCGCGAAAAACGCTTCTACAACGGCAAAATCGGCAAGATCACAGGCTTCCGCGACGGCACCATCTACGTCCGCTGCCCCGATGATGCCAACGACATTGAGGTAACGCCCGTCGAGTGGACCAACCTGAAATTCACCCTCAACGAGCAGAGCAAGGAGGTGGAAGAGCAGGTGCTGGGCACCTTCACGCAGTACCCGCTCAAACTCGCCTGGGCCATCACGATCCACAAAAGTCAGGGCCTCACTTTCGAGCGGGCCATCATTGATGCACAGGCCGCTTTTGCGCACGGGCAGGTGTACGTCGCGCTCAGCCGCTGCAAAAGTTTTGAGGGCATCGTGCTGCGCTCCCGCATCGCGCACTCCAGCGTGAAGACCGACACGGTGGTAAAAAACTATACCGAGGAGGCCGACAAAAACGCCCCCGACGAGCAGCACCTCGTGCGCTCCAAAGCCGACTACCAGCAGGCACTGATACTCGAACTCTTCGACTTTGGTCGCCTCAAGTATGCCTTCGGTAAAATGAGCCGCTTGTTTCTGGAACACGACAAGGCCCTCCACGCCGATGCCGGGCAGCAGGTGAAAATCCTCGAAAATCAGGCTAACGAGCAGGTTTTTGTGATGGGCGACCGCTTCAGGCCTCAAATTCGGCAATATTTCAGCGAAGCCGTGCTGCCGGAAGACAACACCGAACTACAAGCCCGGCTCCAGAAAGCGGGGACGTATTTTGAAGAAAAACTAGGGAAAGACCTGCTGCCCGCCACCCGCAGCATCTCGATTCTGACCGACAACAAATCGGTGCAGAAGGCCGCGCAGGAAACCTTGGAGGCACTGCAAAAAGAGATTTTTATCAAAAATGCCTGCTTCGTGAGCGTGCAGCCCGGCTTCTCTGCTGCCCGCTACCTGCGGGCCAAAGCCAATGGCGAACTGGATTTTAAAGCCGCCAAAAGCATCCCCACACCCGCCATGCCCGGCCAGCCGGGGGTGCCAAAAAATACGCCCCACCCCATCCTGTTCAGCCGCCTGAAGCAGTGGCGCGAAGACACCGCCGAAACCACCGGGATGATCCTGTACGAGGTGTTGCCCACCCGCTCGCTGCTCGAAATCGTGCAGTTTCTGCCGCTCAACTTGCCCGCCCTGAAAAAAATCAAGGGCATCGGTATGGGCAAAACCATGCGATTTGGAGCCGAAGTAGTTGCGCTCGTGCAGGCGTACTGCACGGAACACCGGATTTTGGGCAATGCGATGTCGGATTTTGTGGCCGAGGCACTGGCCGTGAAAGCCCCCAAGCCCGACTCCAAAGTGGTGAGCCTCGATCTGTTCAAAACGGGAAAAACGATGGACGAAATTGCCGCCGAGCGCGGCTTTGCCCGCACCACCATTGAGGGCCACTTGGCTCACTTCGTGGGCTTGGGCGAATTGGATGTTTTCGCCCTCATGCCGCGTGAGCAGGTGGAGGAGATTGAGCAGTTTTTTCGGGAAAACAACACCGCATCAAGCGCAGAGGCGAAGGCGCATTTTGGAGAGAAATACAGCTACGGGGAGATCAAGTTGGTGCTGCAGCACCTGAGCGCGGGGGCGGGAGCCTGACCCCGCAACCCCACAACCCCCCCCCCGACCCCTCCCCCAACGGGAGGGGAGGCGA
>JAYSUY010000736.1:0-3724 GCA_043718855.1 Saprospiraceae bacterium
TTTGAACCTTGAATCTGCGAAATACAACAGCAAAGTCAGCGTCAGCCAGAATGAACTCGACCGGGTGCTGCGCCTGTGGGATGTGAAAAACGAAATCAAAGGGGAAAATCCATACCTCTCCCTGTATGGTCACATCCATCCGCTGGTGTTTGGGGCAGTCGACCGGGCCAGTTCACTTTCCATCAAATTGACCACAGAAATCCTCTCCTACCACATGGCTGATGAGGCTTTGGCACAGCGCATCAGTCAGCACCTTAACTCTGATTATCCTTCGCATGGTTATCCGATCACCAGCCGGGAAGCCAAAACAATCGGGCTGAATGTGGTGGACTTGGATGAATCTGTGAATGCCCAACTGCTCTTGCTCAATGACTTGTATTCTGAAATGGCCCAGAAGGCACACACCGACTATGACGAAGCGCACTATCACGACAACGAGATTTTGAAAATCTTAGAAACCGAAGACGAGCAGGTTTTTTACCAAAACGACAAGGATTGGTTTTACCGCACCGAGGAGCGCCGGTACATCGAGATGCACGATGAGTCTTCGTGGAGACGTGTCCACGCGGAGGGCGGGCGGCTGAAAATCAAACGGTTCTACATCAGTTGATCTCCATGCCTATGTGCATCCTCTACGTCGAAGACGAACCTTTTTTGGGCAAAATCGTCAAAGAAAGCCTCGAAAGCCGCCAGTTTGAGGTACATTGGGTCACCGATGGGGCCGAGGTGCTGAGCGCGTTCGATCGGGTGCGCCCCGATGTGTGTGTGCTGGATGTGATGCTGCCACACCGCGACGGCTTCTCGCTGGGCCGCGATATTCGCAACCGCGACCCACAGGTGCCGATCATTTTCCTGACGGCAAAAAACCAGACGGAGGACGTGCTGCAAGGCTTCGACTCGGGTGGCAACGACTACCTCCGCAAGCCGTTCAGCCAGGAGGAACTCATCGTGCGCATCCGCAACTTGGTGGCAATTACACGGGGCAATGCGGCACCGGCGCGACCCGATTTGGAGGGTATTCGGCTGGGCCGCTTCGCTTTTTTCCCAGCCCGGCAGGAAGTGCTGCTGGATGGTCAGCCCATGCGCCAACTCTCGCACCGAGAGGCTCAATTGCTTGAAATGCTGGCAGTTAAGCCCAATACCATAGTAGAGCGTAAACAGATTTTGAACCAGGTGTGGGGCCACGACTCGATTTTTAACTCCCGCAACTTGGACGTGTACATCGCCCGCCTCCGCGAGTATTTGAAGGAAGATGCGGCAGTGCAGATTCTGACACTGAAGGGTGTTGGGTACCGCTTGGTATGCAGCTGAGGCAAAAAGCAAGAGGCAATAAGCAAAGGGCAAAATAGCCAACGGCTAACAGCCAACGGCCAACAGCCAGAAGCAACAGCCAATAATTTTACCTTTGCTGCCCCACTACGGGGACCGACTATGGCAATTGCTGATTCCATCTCGTATTTTTTTGGCCGCTCGAAGGTGCGCAATGACAAGTTCACTGCGCTGCGCCCCGCCCTCATACTCACCACGATAGATCGGCTGGAGGAGCGCATCGCTGTGCGTTTTCCAGAGTCTGGGCTGCTGCGGGTATGCCGCGAATTTCGGGACTTGGCGACCGAAAGTGAGGCACTGGCCCGGCATTTAGCACCGCCGATATGGCCAGTGCGCGGGGTGGCGATGGGCGCTGCGGTGCTGCTGGTGGGCTTGGTGGGCTGGGCTTTCGCGCAGTTGTTCCGGCACTTCACGTTCGATGCGGCGGGTATGGCCGACCTGCTACAAACCACCGAAGCAGCCATCAACGAGTTGATTTTCTTGGGTTTAGCCTTGTTTTTCCTGATGAATTTGGAGTCGCGCATCAAGCGGCGCTCCGCACTGGCTGCGCTACACCGCTTGCGTAGTATCGCTCACGTGGTGGATATGCACCAACTCACTAAAGACCCTGCTTATGTGTTGGGCAAATACGCCGACACCATCGCCTCCCCAAAGCGTTCACTCACGCGCAACGAACTGGCCCGCTACCTCGACTACTGCTCCGAAATGCTGGCCCTGGATGCCAAAATCGCCGCGCTTTTTGCTCAAAATATGGACGACGAGGTGGTGCTGAACGCTGTGAACGATGTCGAATCGCTCACTCAGGGGCTGTCGGGTAAGATTTGGCAGAAAATCATGATCCTGGATTTGGCGGAGCGGGGAGCGTAGGAGCGGGTGGCAATCTACCTTTAACAAATTTGATTTAAAAATCTGACGATGCTCTTTTTCTCACCTCCCTATCTTCATCTCATTCACCGGGTCTGGCTTCTAGCTGCTGGCTGTTGTCTGACACTGTTCATGGCCCAGTGCCAGCCTCAATTTCGCACCCCCGAAGTGGAAATCACCGATGCTGACACAGTGGGCTACGGTTTCGTTAGGCAAGACGACAACGTGATCCAGCAATCTGGGCACTTGGCCCCCGTGTTCGGCAAACTGCATGAGCAGCGGGTACATGGCGGCAAAAAAATCAACATTGTCCACATCGGCGACTCGCACGTGCTGGGCGACTTCCTCACCCGCGAGGTGCGAGAACGCCTCCAGCGGGCCTTCGGGGATGCCGGGCGCGGCCTCATCTTTCCCTACAAATTGGCTGGTTCCAATGGCCCGAAAGACTATCTCGTAGAGACCAACGCCCGCTGGAACGGGGCCAATTGTCAGCGCGACCGCGATGAACAAACTCCCTTCGGAGCATCGGGTTTTTCGCTCGAAACGGCCAACTCGAAAGCCGAACTGACCTTCCGTCTGCGCGACACGGCCACTTCAGAAACCCGCTTGTTCACCAAAGTCACCGTGCTGCAATACAAGACCCCCGGCGAGTACGACCTCGAAGTGCGCGACGACATATCCAACCAAAAAGCCCAACTTTTCCTCGAAGGCGACTATGCCCGCAGCTACTACTTCGACCGCCCAGTGGGGCAGATGACCGTAGCCGCCAAACGTACCAACGGCCAGCAAAAAGCCTGTTCGCTTGATGGCGTTTCGCTCGAAAACGAACTGTCGGGCGTGATTTACCACTCCATCGGGGCCAATGGCGCGAGGTTCCAAGACTGGGTACGGGCAGAGTATTTTGCCCGCCAAGTGGCTGAATTACAGCCTGATCTGATCATCATCTCCATGGGCACCAACGAGGCGCAGGGGCGCACCGAACCTGACTACCTGTACAGTTCCATGAAAAATCTGACGGCTGCGCTGGCAGAGCACTACCCCTCCACCTGTTTCATGCTGACCACGCCAGCCGATTCGTACCTGCGCGGCAAGGGCTTCAATCCCAACATGGCCGGAGTGAGTGCTGTGATTCGCAAGTTTGCCCGCGACAAGGGCTACGCGATGTGGGATATGTTCGGATTTACAGGCGGCGAAAACTCGGCAGTGAACTGGAAAAACACCGGGCTGATGTCGCAAGATTCGGTACACTACTCCAAACTCGGCTACGCCGTGCAGGGCAAACTGCTCTATCAGTCGCTCGTCAAAAGTTACAACGAGTTTGTTGTGGCCAAACCGTGATGATGGGTTTCTCGGCCAGACACAGATTGCTCGCAAAGGCGCAAAGCGAGATGGCTAGACACAGGTTTCTCGCAAAGGCGCAAAGGCGCAAAGTAGGATGTGGCTAGACACGGATTTCTCGCAAAGGCGCAGAGGCGCAAAGTAGGACGAGGCTAGACACAGATTTCTCGCAAAGGCGCAGAGGCGCAAAGTA
>JAYSUY010000737.1:0-3723 GCA_043718855.1 Saprospiraceae bacterium
ATGACACAGATGCAAGCAGCACAGATTTTAAGAGTGAAAAAGTACAATTAGAGCATTCCTAAATTTGGCAAAACCCTGCGCGAGGCCGCAAACCACTACTTTTGCCGCATGCGAACACCCGATTTTTCTGACACCATCGTAGCCCTCGCCACGCCGCCAGGCGTGGGCGCTATCGGGGTTATCCGGCTCTCCGGCCCTCGCGCCATCATGCTTGCTGACCGGATTTTCAAGGGCAAGCCACTCGAAAACCAGCCGAGTCACACGGCGCATTTTGGCAAAATCGTTGACTCCGACAAGCACGGCGAGCGCATCCTCGACGAGGTGCTGGTCACGATTTTTAAAGGCCCGCACTCCTACACAGGCGAAGACACGACCGAAATTTCTTGTCACGGCTCGCCCTACATCTTGCAGAAAATCATACAGTTGTGCTTGCAACATGGTGCACGATTGGCGGAGCCAGGCGAGTTCACGCTCCGCGCTTTTCTCAACGGCAAAATGGACCTCACACAAGCCGAGGCAGTGGCCGACTTGATCGCATCGGAGAGCGAAGCGGCCCATGATGTGGCCCTGCGCCAACTGCGCGGCGGCTTCAAAAACGAGATTGCACGACTCCGCGAGCAGCTCATCCACTTTGCCAGTCTGGTGGAACTCGAACTGGACTTCGGCGAGGAGGATGTGGAATTCGCCGACCGCTCGGATTTGAAAAATTTAGTGGCCAACATCCGCTCGCACCTCCGGCCGCTTATCCAATCGTTTGCCCTCGGCAATGCCCTCAAAACCGGCGTGACCACCGTCATCGCAGGCCGCCCGAACGCGGGCAAAAGCACCCTGCTGAATGCCTTGCTCAACGAGGAGCGGGCCATCGTGAGCGACATCCCCGGCACCACGCGCGACACCATTGAGGAGGTGCTGAACATCCGGGGCGTACAGTTCCGACTGGTGGACACGGCGGGTATCCGCGAGGCGCAGGGCGCTATCGAAGCCATTGGTATTCAGCGGACGATGGAAAAAATAGAACAGGCTGCGATACTCCTGTACGTCTGGGATGTGGCTGGAGGTATGACGATTCGGGAAGTTTGGGAGGACTTGGCAAGGCTGACAGCAGATACTGGTGAGGTGTCGCCGTCTACCGTCCACCGTCCGCCGTCCGCCGTACTTGTCGTGTGCAACAAAATGGACCGCAATCCGCTGTTCCAGACGGAGTGGTTGCTAGACCCGACGCTGCCGAATGTGCATCCATACTTAGTCGCCCCTGATGGAGTGGAGACCACGTCGTATTCATCGTCCATCGTTCAGGGTTCATCGTTGATCCCAGTTTCCGCCAAAAACCAGATGAACATCGAGTATTTGAAGGAAAAACTATTTGAAACAGCAGCGGGCGAGGGCGTTAACATGGAAAGTATTGTAGTTACAAATGCCCGCCACCACGACGCGCTGCGCCGGGCGGATGTTGCGCTGGCCGATGTGCTGGTCGGGCTAGACTCGAATGTCACAGGTGATTTTATGGCGCAAGACATCCGGCGGTCTCTGGCTTATCTCGGCGAGATTACGGGGGAGATCGGGGTAGAGGATTTGCTGGGAAATATTTTCAGCAAGTTTTGCATCGGAAAGTAAGTTGCGGAAATAATGGATTGAAATCAGAGGATGTTGAAAATCAATAGTCTATTGACTGGTCGACTTATAGTCACCCAGCCAATACGCTTGAGAATCCATCACTTGCCCTAAGAGGTTGTTTAAGTTTATCTGCTGGAGGCAAAAAGCGCGAATTTTGTTGTCAGGCAAGACTCGTTTTTTTGGTGCATAGCCGGGGTTCTGTGCCAAAAAACAGCCGCAGTATGACGACGAAAGACGTGCTTTTTGACCCGGCGAAATAAATTTAAACAACCTCTAAGTCACCCCGAATTCAGATCATTTTCAGGGGTAAAAATTTAGTCGCTTTGAACATGGCCCGGCTGGGCTTGAATTTCTGACACCGCAGCCAGATGATTTTGCCTTCACCTTCACTTTCACTTTTCGCTATGACACAAAAACACACCTTCGCCGTACTGCTGCTGAGCCTCTTCGCCAGCGCGGTTTCCGCCCAAACCCTGCCCTCTGTGCAGGAAGTGTACAAAGTTTTTCAGGAGAAATGCACTGCCTCCTGCCACCGCAACACCAACCCCGAGGGCGGTCTTGATCTCGTGGGCACTGGCTCGACCGAAACAATACGGGCCATCAACGTCGCTCAAAAATTAGTGAATGTGAACCCCCTCAACGCTTACGCCAAGGCCAGCGGCCTGAAGCGCGTGTATCCGGGCCGAGCAGACCGCAGTTTCTTGTTCAAAAAAATCAACAGCGGCTTCGAGACCACCATCGCTGCGCTACATGCCGATGAGGGCAGTGCCATGCCGAACTATCCAAGCACAGCATTGACTTCGTTGGAGAAAGAAATCATCCGACAGTGGATACTCTACGGAGCCAAAACCACAGGTGTGTTGTTCGACAAAACTCTGGTGGAAGATTTTTACACCAACGGTGGGGAACAATCTTTTCCCGCCGGCCCACCGCCCGCGCCCGCTGCTGGGCAGGGTTTTCAGATCAAGATGGGACCGTTTTTCCTGAAACCCGGCAGCGAGGTGGAGTACTACCAGAAGCACGAACTCACCCTGCCCGCCAATGTGGAGGTGAATGCCCTCGACTTCAAGATCGCTGGCTCTTCACACCACTTCCTTGCCTATAACTTCGTAGGTACGGGCGCTGCTGCCATCCCGCACGGCCTACGCATCAACGCCAATCACAACCAGATCAATCTCGTGGCTGCTGTGCAGGAAGCCACCAACCTGAAACTGCCGCCCACCACTGCTTTCAAGTGGGACAAAAACTTGGTGCTCGATCTTAACTCGCACTATATCAACTACAATGCCCTGCGCCCCTACCAGTGTGAGGCCTACATGAACGTGTACACCCAGCCACTCGGCACGGCCCAGCAGGAGATGTTTGCCACCTTGCTGGTGAAGAATGATATCCCGATCACCAACAACGGCAACACTATTACCCATACAAACCCGGAATTCCAATCCGGATCAGGCAACAGGTACATTTGGGGCTTAATGGGCCACACCCACAAATACGGCGTGGGCTACAAAGCATGGAAAAGGCTGCCCAACGGGCAAAAAGGCGAATTGATCTACGACGCTTCCTGCCCCTTAGGCGAGCCAGGATGCGCTGCGCCCTGGTACGATTACCAGCACAT
Source organism: Saprospiraceae bacterium (assembly GCA_043718855.1). Taxonomy (GTDB): domain Bacteria; phylum Bacteroidota; class Bacteroidia; order Chitinophagales; family Saprospiraceae; genus M3007. The sequence goes on from JAYSUY010000737.1 coordinate 3,233, forward strand.
CCCGCTGCGCTACTGGAACCCGCTGCTGCCCGTGAAGTGGAGCGACGGCATCATCCACGAAGCCAAGTGGGTCAACGACGGCCTTGTATCGGTCAATTTTGGCCCTACTTCTGACGACGAGATGATGGTGCTCATCGCTTTCTACACCTTGCAACCACTCACCGTGAGTACCAACGATCCGCTGGATGCAGACATCAAGCCTGTGCAACTGGTGCCCAACCCCGCGCATGGCAGTGTGCAGGTGACGGTACCCGGCGGTGAGGAGTTGCGCTCGTTCCGCTTGTTCGATCTCACTGGCCGCGAAGTAAGGAGCCTCCAAAATATCCCCTCTGGCTCCTTCGACCTCGATCTCGGCGGGCTGCTACCGGGCATCTATTTTTTCCAAGCCGATGGGCGAACGGGGAAGCTGGTAGTGGAGTAGGAAGCAAGGGGCAAGAAGCAAAGGGCAAAGGGCAAGAAGCAAAGGGCAAGGGGCAAGAAGCAAAGGGCAA
>JAYSUY010000738.1:0-3722 GCA_043718855.1 Saprospiraceae bacterium
TCAAAACTTTGCGCCTCTGCGCCTTTGCGAGACATTTATGTCGTGGTGCTTATCTCGCAACAGCGCATAGTATTCAGCATCAAAACTTTGCGCCTCTGCGCCTTTGCGAGACATTTATGTCGTGGTACTTGGTAAGGTTCAATCTCGACAAGATGCTACCGCGATTTTAGAGTCAGCAGTGCCGTAGTACAGCAGCCAGCGCTTGTTCCACCACACCATGCCCTCCAAAAAACAGACATTGTTGACCTGTCCAGTTATTTCGTAAGGCCGGTCAGGAGTGATGGCGTAGCGGCTGGCGCGAGCGAGCAGTTGCTCCGGTTTTGTTTTGGAAAAAAGCGCCTGACCCACCGAGTAGGTGTCGGCAGCAAGGCTTTTGTCGCCGCTGCTGGCACTGTTTGCACTGTTGTACAGCATCAGGATACCGTCGCGGCGCAGCAGGGCGAAGGGGCCAGGCTCCACCAATCGGCTGTCAAAGTAGCCCGCACGCGGGGTCATGGCCCGCACGAGTTGGTCGTTGCGGTCTTCCAGCGGTTTCCATTCCAGCAGATCATCGGAGGTGGCCATGAACATATCCGTGTCGCCCCAGTACATCCGGTATTTGCCCTTCACCTTGCGGGCCACGATGTCGCCGGTCTTGCTGCGCTCGCACACGATGGCCCCTGATTTCGACCACAGGTTGCGGTACTTTTTTTGCGAAAATGCCAAGCCGTGTTTTTTCCAAGTCACTAAATCTGGGGAAGATGCGACGCAGAGGCGGGCCGTGTTGCCGTCGTAAGCCGTGTAGGTCATCACATACAGCCCGTCGTCGCGGCGCACCACGCGGGGGTCTTCGCAGCCGCCTTCCCACTCATATTCCTTCATGTCGTCGCGGTCGGGGTACAGCACCGGCTCCGCTCGGCGGTTGAACCACAGCCCGTTGGTGCTTTCGGCCAAACCGATACGCGAGGTGCCAGCAAATTTGCCCACCACATCTTCGGCGCGATACAGCAGCCAGATACGCCCGTCGCGCACTACCGCTGCGGGGTTGAACACGTCTTTTTCTTCCCAGCGCACGGGGTCGCGGCGCACGGGGCAGCGGAACTGCGACCGGTTATCCGGCTGTAGCACGGGGTTGTTGCCATCAAATTTCTGGAAATCCCGCAGCGTCCAAGTCGATTCGTCGGCGAGGTTGCGGGGGCCAGAACAAGCCGCCAGTAGGAGGGCAAGCAGGAGGTATAGTGGTCTCATTTTTTTCAAGTTGAAACAAAACTCCAAAGTACAGCGATAGGCAGCGGAGTTGATAAGTTTTTATTTCAGAAAAAATTGAAATTTCTGAAAAAACCTGCTTCTTTGTGTCCAGAAAAATACTTGAATCATGCAAAATACTGAAAGCAAGGTAATTATTTACGATGACGTGTGTCCGATGTGCAATGCCTACACGGGCTGCTTCATCCATTTGGGTTGGCTGAAACACCGCACAGGCTTTGCCGAGGCATCGCCTGAACTGCTCCGCCAGATCGACCTCGACCGTGCACGCCACGAAATCCCGCTGCACGACATGGCTACCGGCGAGACGGTGTACGGCCTTGACGCGCTGTTTCTCATCCTCGGCGGTCGGTATGCTTGGCTCCGCCCGGTGTTCCAAAATCGGCTGTTCCGGGCCATGCTGCGCCAGTTGTACCAGATCATCACCTACAACCGCCGGGTGATTGCCGGGAGCAGTTCGCCGACCAGTGGTTTCGACTGCGCCCCGGATGTGAACCTGTTTTACCGCTGGCTGTACATCGGGCTGGCGCTGGCTGGCGGCGCGGCTCTGTTCGCAGGTATGAACCAGCCGACCGGCCTAAGCCAAGTGCCGATGGGTGCCTTGCTGGTGCTGCACAGTGGGATGCTGGCGGTGGGTTTGGCGGCGCAGAAAAAACTGGACTTTGCTGGGCATTGGGCCACGATGTTCCTGCTGAGCGGGCTGCTGCTGAGCATTTTGCCGGCGCAGCCCTGGGCATTGGCCGGGGTGGCAGCGCTGGTGGCGTTGATGTGGGGGAAGCGGTGTCGGTTGGTGTTGTGATTTTCTATAAAACAAAACCTGCACAGGTGGAGCGTAAAATCCAATACCCCCCGCTACTTTCGCCGCGCCGCATTTTTTAGGCGAACGCCCACACCACACCCTACCTGTAAGGCATGAAAAAAGACAACATCCTCGTCATCGGGGCAGGCGGCCAGATTGGCGCTGTACTGACCGATGCCCTCCGCGAAGTACACGGCACCGACTACGTCGTGGCTTCCGACCTCCGCCCGCTCGATGGCCACGACGGCCCCACCGAAATCCTGAACGCGCTGGACGGTGCCGCACTGGAAGCGTTGGTGAAAAAACACCGCATCAACCAGATTTACCACCTCGCGGCCATCCTGAGTGCCACGGGCGAGCAAGACCCGCAGCGGGCATGGCAGATCAATATGCAGAGCCTGTTCAATGTGCTCGAAATCGCTCGGCAGCACAGCCTGAACAAGGTGTATTTCCCTTCGTCCATCGCCGTTTTTGGCCGCAAGGCCGCTCGTTTTGATACGCCGCAGTTTGAAGTGTTGATCCCTGAAACCGTGTACGGCATCAGCAAGGTGGCGGGCGAAAACTGGTGCAATTACTACCACCGCCGCTATGGGCTGGACGTGCGTTCCATGCGCTACCCCGGTATCATTGGCTACCAAAGTATGCCCGGTGGTGGCACAACTGACTATGCCGTAGACATTTACCACTATGCGGTGCAGGACAAACCCTACGAGTGTTTCCTCCGCGCCGATACCCGATTGCCCATGCTGTACATGCCCGATGCCATCCGCGCGACGCTCGAACTGATGGAGGCTGCGGCCAACAAAATCGCGGTGCGCACGAGCTACAACTTGGCCGGGATGAGTTTTACGCCTGCCGAAGTGACGGAGAGCATTCGTCATACCGTGCCTGATTTCAAGGTGAGCTACAAACCTGATTTCCGCCAAGCCATTGCCGACTCGTGGCCGGAGACGATTGACGACTCATCTGCTCGCCACGACTGGGGCTGGAAGCCCCAATTCGACTTGGATGCCATGTCGGTGGATATGCTGCACCAATTGAGGCTAAAAATGGGGAATTAGGCACACGGCCTGTTGGGGTTATGCGCTTTTCGCGTCACCTTTGCTGAGCAGTTGGGCAGAAAAACCATGTTGCGGGTGACTCAAATTCGGATTCGCTGTCTATCTTGCCTTGCATACCCCATTCACGTTCACCTTGTTTCCATCCAAATCTTGATTTTTAATGAGAAAAGCACTTGCTCTGTTTCTGCCGATGGCCCTTGCATTGACGGCCTTTGCCCCGATGCCGCAGCCTGCTAACAACCCTGACATCCCTGCCGATGTGCAAGCACTGCTCGACAAATACGGCTGCGCTGCTTGCCACTCGATGGTCAGAAAACTGGTCGGCCCGACATGGCCCGACATTGCCGCCAAGAAATATTCGGCCAAGCGCATCGCTCAGTTGGTGGCCAAACCAGAGCCAGCCAACTGGCCGGGCATGACTCCAATGGCTCCGCAAAAGTTGCCGAAAGCTGACATGACGAAGATTGCTACTTGGCTGTCAAAATTGTAAGGCCCAAAAAAAAACGTCGGAAGGGTTCAAAACCCTATCCATTACCCACAGAATACCTACTCAGTTCTTTGACAGAAAATTAGATAGGCATCCACGATGGTTTTGAGTTTGTCCAGAGACCTCGTTA
>JAYSUY010000739.1:0-3717 GCA_043718855.1 Saprospiraceae bacterium
GCCCAAAACAAAACTTGCGCAAGGCCTGCCCTGACGGAGGCCTTGCGCAAGTGCGCGGGGTGCTGGGCGGTCAAAATGGCAGCGGGACGGGATCATTTCGGAAGCGGTTTGGCAGGAGCAAAGGTGCAGAAGCGCTTTCAAATGACCAAATCATCTAACGGGCTTTTTTGCCTTCTGCCAACTTTTCTTCGTGATCCCGACTGCATCCCGACAGGTTATGCGTGAATATTGCAGTCGTTTTGTAGATTACATGATCGAAAATATGTTTTGTTTTTAAAACTTGAAAAGATTAGACGCTCGAAAAAGATGCCCATGGCATGGTCGGTCTGGCACAAAATATAGAGGCCCAGCATGTTCGAGATGAACATACTGGGCCTCCATATTTTCTACCGTCACTCGGCTTACTTCACGTACAGTTCAAACTCCACCCGGCGGTTCTGCTCCCGGCCAGCGGCAGTCTTGTTGTCGCCTTTGGGTTTGGTCTCGCCATAGCCTGCGCTGGCCATACGACCAGCAGCAACGCCTTTGCTCACCAAGTAATCGAGGCAAGCCTTAGCACGGCGCTCAGACAGGTCTTGGTTCATCTTGTCGTCGCCCTGATTGTCGGTATGGCCACCGATGTTGAGGCTGTACTCTGAGTATTGGTTCATCACCGACACGACCTCGTCAAGTACCGCATAAGACTTTTGCAGCAGCACGGCTTTGCCCGACTCAAACTGTACGAGTTTGATGGCCCGCTCCAACTTGGCCTTGTCCTCTTTTTTGATCTCTGGGCAACCGCGCAGCGCAGCCACGCCGGGCTTGTCTGGGCAGCGGTCATCGTTGTCGTAGATGCCATCGCCGTCAGAGTCGGGGCAACCTTTGTGGGCAGCGTCGCCTTTTTTGTCTGGGCAAGCGTCGTCTTTGTCCGCTACGCCGTCGCTGTCGCGGTCAGGGCAACCTTTCGTGGAAGCCGGGCCTTTGGCATCTGGGCAAGCATCGTTCGGGTCATCAATGCCGTCGCCATCACGGTCGCGGATGGGGCAGCCATCGTTGGCTGGCAAACCTTTTTCACGTGGGCATTTGTCCTTGTTGTCAGCAATACCGTCACCATCGGTATCTGGGCAGCCTTTCATGGCAGCAGTACCTTTTTCGTCTGGGCAAGTGTCGTCGCCGTCAGCGATGCCATCGCCGTCGCGGTCGGGGCAGCCCATCAGGGCAGCCAAACCTGCTGCATCGGGGCATTTGTCGTCTATATCAGCCACAGAATCGCCGTCACGATCGGGGCAGCCGCGCATGGCTGCTGCGCCTGCTGCTTCTGGGCAGCGGTCATCAGCATCGGCGATGCCGTCGCCATCGCGGTCGGGGCAGCCCATTAGGGCTTCGGTGCCGGGCGTATCGGGGCATTTGTCGTCAGCATCCGAGATGCCGTCTTTGTCGCGGTCATCTTCACCAAAGTAGAATGTCACACCCAAGCCATGATGCCAGCCCGGACGGTTCTCGATCGAGAAACGGTACTGGGTGCCTACGTTGAAGTAGAGGTTGTTCATGAACTTGACATTGAAGCCCAATCCAGCAGGAATGTTGAAATCGAAGGCATCTTGGTCAAAATTCAAAGTGGAACCAACACCCAACTGGACATAGGGGTTGATGAGGTTGCCGTACTTGAAGAAGTTGTTTTGCACCAGTACATCTAAGTTGCCAAGCAGCTCATTGCGGCGCAGGAAATTGTTGCCTCCGGTCAAAGGCCGGCGAGCGGTACCCAATTTGAGGGGAACAACGAGAAAAGTGTTTTGGGCGAGTTTGTGGTTGTAGGCTACTTCCACGCCACGCCCGTTGGCATCGCCGAAGATGTCGTTCCAATCTGCCCAAGCCGGGCTTGGGTTGTCGTAGTTATACCAAAGAGATCGAAACGTCACGCCATGGTTAGGCTGGGCGGATGCATCATACTGAGCAAGCAGCAGACCGGCAGCCAAACAGAGTGCGGTAAAAAAGTGCTTCATAAAAGTTTGTTTAATGATGAAATAGTGATCTGGATGGGTTCAAGAATGAGGTGAGCAATTGGATTACTTCGTTAAAACGGGGCAATTTTAACCATTTTTTGAAAACCAGCCTTTGATGGAAATTTTTATTTTAAAAATTCCACCAAGAGCCGCTCAAACTGAGGATACAGGCCCTATATCAACTTTCAAAAGCCGCATTTTAAAACCGCTTGTTTTACCGCTCCAAACGCTTCAACGTTTTGTTTGCAAAACTTTAACGCGCACTTTCACACCCTTCTTAACGTTTTTTTAACTCTCCATGTTAATTTTGCAGCGGCTTTTGACGCAAACCTGCTGACAGGCACCCGTGGGCGCAGAAAAACAGAAAATGGAGCAAAAACACAAGATAGACGTGCTGATTCCGGCGTGGAACGAGGAGGAAGCCTTGCCGATGGTGCTGACTGATTTGCCCAAAAACTGGGTACGAAACGTTATCGTGTGCGATAACGGCTCTACCGACCGAACTGCGGCGGCGGCAAAAGCGAAAGGAGCCAGAGTGGTGAGCCAGCCAGAACGCGGTTACGGAAACGCTTGCCTCGCTGGGATACGTTACCTACAGACCTTGCCACAGTCTGAACAGCCCGATATTGTGGTGTTTTTGGACGGCGACTACTCCGACTACCCAGACGAACTGCCAAATGTGGTGGCTCCTATTTTGAGCGACGGAATGGATATGGTGATCGGCTCGCGGCGACTTGGGGGTATGCAGCCCGGTGCGATGACTTTCCCGCAACGCTTCGGCAACTGGCTGGCCCCGCTCCTTATCAGGTGGTTTTACGGCCAACGATTCAGCGACTTAGGCCCATTTCGGGCCATCCGGTGGGATCAACTGCTGGCCATGCAGATGGAAGACAAAAATTTTGGCTGGACCGTGGAGATGCAGGTGAAGGCAGCCAAGATGAAACTCCTCTGCGCCGAAGTACCTGTGAGATACCGTAACCGGGCAGGCGGCAAGAGCAAGGTTTCAGGTACGATCAAAGGCGCATTTCTGGCAGGTGTGAAAATTATCGCCACCATCTTCAAACACCTCTGACGTGAACGATGAACTGTGAACGTTGAACTATGAACTTCCGCCCAAGCGCGTGAAACTTCAAACTGCGAACTTCAAACTCTAAGACTACCCCAATCCTTTTCAAAGCATTTCACTCACTCACCCTTTTCTATGTTCGGTCTCCATTCGCTTTTTCAAGCATTCGCGTATCAAGCCTTCGTTGATTTTGGCTACCTGATGCTCCTCATTTACTTCGTTGCGATGAGCGCAGTGACCATCTACTGCCTGTTGCAATTTCACCTGTTGTACCTGTACAAACGGTATCACAAGGAGAATCCGAAAATCGAGTACCGCCAGTACGACACTACTGACGAAACAGTACCTTTCGTGACGGTACAACTTCCAATGTTCAACGAGATGTACGTCGCTGAACGCATCATCGATTATGTAGCGGCACAAGAATACCCCAAGGAGTGCTTCGAAATCCACGTGCTTGATGACTCTACCGATGAGACCGTAGGTATCGTGGCGGCCAAAGTCGCCGACCTCAAAGCCAAGGGTTTCAACATCGAACACATCCACCGCGTGAACCGCCAGGGCTACAAAGCAGGTGCGCTGCAAGACGCGCTGCCACAGGCAAAAGGTGATTTCATTGCCATTTTCGATGCCGACTTCACCCCGCGCCCTGATTTTTTGCGCACCACC
>JAYSUY010000740.1:0-3713 GCA_043718855.1 Saprospiraceae bacterium
CCTCCTCCGCCGAGGCGGAAGGGGAGGCGAGACACAGCACACGTCTCGGTGTATGTCGTGTCCCCCCTTCCGCCTCGGCGGAGGAGGGGTCGGGGGTAGGGTTGCAGGGAGGGGTCGAAGGTCTGGTCGTATTATTTTTCAACAAAAGTCCACTACCCCAGCCGCCCCTGCAAAAACACTTTCATCCATTTCTCAAAAAATAATTTTGGCTAAATTTTTGATAATCAATTTTTTAAATTAAAAATTTATCAAAAAAATACCGCGTATGCGTGAGAGCCAATTGCTCCAATTGCTCGAAAAATTGGAGAAAAAAGACCTCCGAGAAGCCCGCAAGTGGCTGGCCTCGCCCATCCACAACCTACGGGCCGATGTGCTGACCTTGTTCGACCATGCCACCACGAGCCTCTCCAAAAGCCCCGACCGCCTCAGTAAGGAGCAAGCCTTCGCCGCCTGCTACCCCCACGAGACCTACGACGAGGCCCGCATCAATCACCTCATGTCGTGGCTGCTGGCTGCCCTGCGCGACTACCTCGCCTGGCGCGAATGGCAGAGCGACGAACCAGCCGTGCGCCTCCTCCGCTGCCGCGCCCTCCGCAAACTAGGCCTCGACGACGCTTTCGAGCGCGAGTGGGAAGCCGCCCGCGCCGCCCTGGAGAGTCAGCCCCACCGCGACGAGCACTACCACCACCTCAGCCACCTGCTCCAGCGCGAACGCTACGAGCACGCCTCGCTCCAGCGCCGCGCCGCCGACCTGCCCCTCACCGAAATGGCCGACCACGCCGCCACCGCCTACCGTCTCAATTCCCTGCGCTTCGAGTGTGGGGCCGAAGTGGCGCAGTCGGTGGCCCGCCGGGCTGTTGGCCCTTCGCCATTAGCCGTTAGCCAACAGCCGCCAACAGCCAATGGCCAACAGCAAACAGTCCACTTGTACGAAAACCTCCTCCGCGCCCTCCGCGACCCCGCCGACGAGTCGGCTTTTTTTGAGGCAAAACTGCTCTTGGAGGAACACTGGCAACTCTTCCGGGGCAACGAGCGGCGCGACCTCTACCTGCTGGCCCTCAATTTTTGCATCCGAAAAATCAATGGCGGGCAGCGGCAGTTCATGCGCCAAGCCTTTGACATCTACCGCTCTGGGTTGGAAAACCAAGCCCTGTTTGAGTACGGCCAGGTGTCGCGGTTCACCTACAAAAACGCCGTCACCGCTGGGCTGAACCTCGGCGAGTTCGATTGGGTGCGCCAGTTCATCGAGGACTACCGCCAACACCTGCACCCTCGCGAGCGGCACAGTGCCTACTGCTACAACCTCGCCGTCTGGCATTTCTGGCGGCTCGACTACGACCAAGCCATGACACTGCTCCGCGAAACGGACTTCGCCGACCCGCTCACCAACTTGGACGCTCGCTCCATTTTGCTGAAAATTTACTACACCCGTGGCTACCACGACGTACTCGAATCGCACTTGGAGAGTTTTCAGACCTACCTCCGCCGACAAAAAAACATCGGCTACCAGCGCGACAACTACCTGAACCTCATTCGTTTCACCAAAAAACTGCTGCGCTTGGAGGCGAAGGACGAGGCGGGCCGGGCGGCCCTTCGGGAAGAGATCGGGCAGACGGCTGCGCTGGCGGAACGGGAGTGGCTGCTGGGGAGGGCCTCACCCCCAGCCCCTCTCCAAAAGGGAGAGGGGTGACGATACGGCCCGTCGTGGCATATGTCGCTTCACCCCTCTCCTTTTTGGAGAGGAGAGCGAAACGTGTGGCATATGTCGCTTCACCCCTCTCCTTTTTTGGAGAGGGGCCGGGGGTGAGGCTACTCCTTCCACAACCCATCCGCCTTCGCCTCCAACTCCCCAGCCTTGCCCACATTCCCATCCGAGCGGTACACCCCCGCCCAGCGGCGCAGCATTTCCGCATAGTTTTTTCGGATAAAAACCTCGTCTTGCAGCGCCAACGCGGCAGCGTAGAGCCGCTCGGCGCGGGCGTAGAGCGGAGCCACGCGGGCGAGGATGTTGCTGCCCCCGGCCTGGGCGGCGGTGAGGTCGGCGAAGGCTTTGATTTGCCAGACTTCGCGGGTAGCGATGAGGGTATCTACGTTGCCGGGTTTCTGGTCAAGGAGGGATTCGAGGTTGTATTGCTGGAGTTGGGGGAGGATGAGAGAGGCTTGCGGGCCGGTTTCGCGCCAGCGGCGGATGAGGCTGTCCGGGGAGAGTTCCCAGATTTTTGCTGTACCATCTCCGGATCCGGTGGCCAAGGTTTTGCCGACGGGCGAAAAGGCCACGCTGTTGACCCTGAAACGGTGACCTTCGAGGGTGATTAACGCTTTGCCACTTTGAATGTCCCAGATTTGGGCCCTATTATCCCGTGACCCTGTGGCCAACGTTTTGCCATCGGCGGAAAATGCAATGCCATAGACACAGGAATTGAGGACTTGCAGTGTGCCGAGTGCTTTGCCGCTCTGAATGTCCCAGATTTTTGCTGTGCTATCTCTTGATCCGGTGGCCAATATTTTACCGTCTGGGGAAAACGCAACACTTGTCACCTCGCCTGTGTGGCCTAGCAAGGTGGTTATGGCTTTGCCGTTTGGGATATCCCAGATTTTGGCCTTCGAGTCAGCCGATACTGTGGCGAGGGTTCTTCCGTCAGGGGAAAACGCAATATTATTGACCTTAGAAGTGTGGCCTTCGAGGTTGATGACTCTTGCACCAGTTTGGGTATCCCAGATTTTGGCCTTAAGGCCTGCAGCCGTGACCAAATTTTTACCGTCGGGGGAAAACGCAACGCTAGTTCCATAGTAACGATCGCTTTTAAGAGTGGTAATTATCGTATCGCTTTTCAAGTCCCAAATTTTGGCTGTAGCGTCGGAGCCTCCCGTGGCGAGGGTTTTGCTGTCTGGGGAAAACGCAACGCTATGGACACTGAAAGTGTGGCCTTGGAACGTCTTGACTGCTTTTCCGCTTCGGGTATCCCAGATTTTGGCCTCAAGGCCTGCAGCCGTAGCCAGATTTTTACCGTCGGGGGAAAATGTTAGACTTGTGATTTCATCTGTGTGGCCTTGTAGGGCAGTTATGGATTTACAGCTTTGCAGGTCCCATAATTTTGTCGTCTTGTCCATAGAACCTGTAGCCAGTGTTTTTCCGTCGGGGGAAAATGCAACGCTTCTAACTTCGTATTGATGGCCATTCAGCGTGGCAAGTACTTTACCGCTTTGAATGTCCCAGATTTTTGCCGTCTTATCCTTGCCTCCAGTGGCCAGTGTTCTTCCGTCAGGTGAAAACACAACACTCCAAACTCCGTCGGTGTGGCCTTCGAGGGTTCTGAGGACTTTGCCACGTTGAATGTCCCAGATTTTTGCCGTTCTATCCGAAGATCCTGTGGCCAGCGTTTTCCCGTCGGGAGAAAATGCAATGCTCGTGACATTGGAATTGTGGCCCTCGAGGGTAGTGGCTTTACCGGTTTTAATGTCCCAAATTTTGACTATGTCGATTAACACTCCCAACCCTGTAGCCAGTGATTTTCCGTCGGGAGAAAACTTAACGCTACTGACACTTAACCCAATAGAATCTCCTTCGTATAATAAATAGCCTTTGAGAATTATGTCTATTTTACCACTTTGGATACGCAGATTCAAGGTTCAAATGCAACAGCCGGGGGGGGCTGCGAGGATTTGTATAAGAACTCTATTGGAGACAAGAAACCGAGTGATTTGCGTGGCCT
>JAYSUY010000075.1:0-2385 GCA_043718855.1 Saprospiraceae bacterium
CCCTTCGCGCCCAAGTCGAAGACATCGTGAAAGATTTGCAGACCCTGAGCCAGGAGATCGGCCACCGCGATCTGGCCGCCACTGTCGGCGAACTCCGCAACCGCATGATGGAGCCATTCATGTTCGTCATCGTGGGCGAGGTTAAAGCAGGCAAGAGCAGTTTTGTCAACGCCCTGCTCGACGCGGGCCGCGAGGTATGCGCAGTGGCACCGCAACCCATGACGGACACCATCCAACAAATCCTGTACGGTGAAAAAGAGGAGACTGTCGTGGTGAATCCCTACCTGAAAAAGATTTTCCTGCCCATCGACATCCTGCGCGACATCGCCATCGTGGACACGCCGGGCACCAACAGCATCGTGGAGCGGCACCAAGAAATCACCGAAAATTTCATCCCAGCCAGCGATCTGGTGATTTTTGTGTTCGAGGCGAAAAACCCCTACCGCCAGTCGTCGTGGGATTTTTTCGACTTCATCCACCGTGACTGGCACAAAAAAATCATCTTCGTACTTCAGCAAAAAGACCTGCTAAGCGAAGCCGACTTGGAAGTGAACACACGTGGCCTCTACGATTTTGCCGTAAAAAAAGGCGTGCAAGAGCCAGTTATTCAGGCGGTTAGTGCAAAAGATGAACTGGAAGGCCGCTACGACCAGAGCAATTTTTCCGCCGTGCGCGATTATATCCGCACCCACGTCACGGGCGGGCGCGGCGCGGCGTTGAAGTTAAAAAACAACATCGCCACCTCCCGCAACATCCTCGACCGCGTGCGGCAAGATTTGGATACCCGCGCTGAGCAGTTCCGAGCCGACACCGCCTTCCGCGACGACATCGGCCAGACGCTGGACAACCAGGAAAAAAAATCCAATCACCACGTCACCCTGCTCATCGAAAACCTGCTGAACGGCTACGACCGCAGCACCAAAGCCATCGGGCAGGAACTCTCCGACGGCCTCTCGTTCCCGTCCATGCTGAAACGTTCGTTCATGGGCATTTTCAGCAAACAGGCCAGCATCACCGACTGGCTCAACGAACTCAGTAAAAAATTAGAACTCCACCTGAACGCCGAACTGCGCTTGAAACTCAACGATGGTGTGGTGGATTTGGCCGACTCAGTGCAGCAGATGGCGAAAATGATTGACCTGAAAATACGCACCAGTTCACCCGCCGTAGCCTTCGGCGAAGGAGGGAGGGTGGTCAAGCCCTCCTTCGTCAAGACTTCGGTGGGTGAAAGCGACTCCTACATTTTCGAAGACATTTCGGACAAGCGAGCGGCGGTGCTGCGAGAGTTGCAGGAGGCGTTCAGCCGCTTCATGTCGCGTTCCGAAAACTTTACCGATGCACGGCTTTTCCCCGAAAATGCAAGTGTTTCGCCCAATATAGCCGCTGGAAGCGGCGCAGCCATCATCGGGATGATACTGGCCGGGGCCACCAAAGTGGCGGTACTCGACATCACGGGCGGCATCCTCACGGGGGTCGGCTTCTTGTTCGCAGGCATCACCGCCGGGATGCAGCGGCGCAAAATCGTGAACGGCTACCACGAAGAAATCGCCGCTGGACGCGCCCGAATGACCGAAACGCTGGACTTCAAACTGCGGGGATACGTGCGCACCATCAAGGGCCGCATCGGTGACAATTTTGGGGAGTTGGACGCACTGCTCGCCAACGAGCAATCACAAATTGCGCATTTTGATGAACGCTACGCCGTGCTGAGCGAGCGGCTGACGCAAGTGGACCAAGAGTTATGAGGTTGGAGTGATGGGTTATGGCACGGGCTACAACTAAGACAGTGGTTTCTTCTTTGGTCAATAAGAGGGGTCGAAAGACCTCTGAGGATGGGGAAGATTAGGACATCAATACAATCGGGACACTCCGCACTCACACCAACTCCACAATCGTCACCCCATCCCCTCCGCCATCCTGCTCCGGGTGGTACACCCGGCCCACGCTGCCGCCGTACTCGCGGAGTTTTTGCCGCACAGTTTTCCGCAGAATGCCGTCGCCCTTGCCGTGTAGGATGCGCAGCGAAGAGGCGCTGGACAGCAGGGCATTGTCCACAAACCTTTCGAGTACCATCATCGCCTCGTCCTTGCTCATGCCGCGCAGGTCGATTTTGGCATCGAAGGCGGCTGAGTGCTGCAAATCCGTAGCAGTGATGGAGGCCACCTGTTTGATGGGTTCTGCTGCTGGAAGCAGGTCGCGGAGCGGGGCGGTCACCGTCATCTCGCCCAGCGCGATCTCGACCTTGTTGCCCCGCATCCGCACGATGCGCCCGACGGCACCGCCAGCGCGGAGGCGCACGAAGTCGCCTTCGGCGAGCGGGCGGCTGCTAGCGGAGGGCGGGTTGAGTTCCTCCAACTTCACCAGCGCAGCGTTCACCTCATCCAC
>JAYSUY010000741.1:0-3711 GCA_043718855.1 Saprospiraceae bacterium
CCGATGGGCTGCACCTCGATGACCGTGCCAGTGGGCAGGTGTTCGGCCAGCACCAGCACATCCAGCGGGTCGCCATCGCCGCCTCGGTCTTTGTCCATACGGGTAGACGGGATGAAGCCGTAGTTCACCGGGTACGACATAAAATCCACCCGGCGCACCACCCCATCGCGCACATCCGGCTGAAATTGAAGCAGTTGCCGGTTGTACTCAAACTTGGTGTTGGTGCCAGCGGGGATTTCGATGACCCCCTGAAGCAGGCCATTTTCAGAAAAAGAAGGGAGGGCGAGGTGGTCCATGTGTGGTGGTGATGGGTGCAGTGGTGATTGGTGCAGTGGTTTGCCGGGGGCGAAAGTGCGATGATATAAGCCGAGTGTGTTTATTTTGTGGCAAAAAAACGAAACGACTGAAATCTCGGCGTATATCCCAAAATATCATTTCGGGAGTACACGAGTTGTCACGTCCGGAATGTCATTCCGGGATACAGGGTACACTTCACTCAACCAGAAGACGCATTTACCCGTCCGGTGGCAATGTCCACACAGTTTCCTCTCGTGACCGTGCTGCTCAAAATACGTTTGCCATTCATTCAACACGATCTCCATGTTCAAGCACTTTTTCGCCCTCGTTTTCTGCTATTTTCTGCTGTTTTCCTTCGTTTCTGCACAATTTGCGCCCTTCTGTACCGGTGTCACGAATGGTTTCGTGGTGGACTTCGCCAACTATCAGGGCGACATCTACGCCACCGGGCTATTCTCTACCATTTGCGGAAAAAACACGAGTTATGTGGCCCGCTGGAACGGTACGCAGTGGGAAAAAGCCGCTATGGGCGGCATTGATAAGGGCCATGCGCTGGAGGTGATGGACGATGCGCTGCTCATCGCTACCTATGAATTCGGCACGGATTCCAACTACGTCATGCGTTGGAATGGCACGACCCTCAGCAGCCTCGGTACCGTCTACCGCACCAATCCGAACCCCAATCAGTCGCAAACATCGAGCATCTACGACATCTTAGACTACGGCGGCGATGTGGTGATTTCTGGGGAATTCAACCGGGTAGCGGGGCAGTCCATGTCGGGCATTGCCAGTTGGGATGGTACGCAGTGGAAGCCGCTGGGTACCGGACTGAGCGGCTCCATTCCGGGTACCCCTTCGGTCTTGTACCCTCACCAGTTGCTGTACTACGAGGGCAGCCTGATTGTCTGCGGTAATTTTCTGAAGGCTGGCGACCAGACGGTGAACGGCATCGCCCGTTGGGACGGCCTACAGTGGCACGCGATGGGCGCGGGATTCAACAACACCGTGTACGGCGTGGGCATCTTCGATGGGGTGTTGTACGCCGGAGGAGCCTTCACCGCATCGGGCAGCACCGCTTTGGGCCTCATTGCCCGATGGAACGGCACGGCATGGGAGCATCCAGGTTTTGAACTGGAGTACAGCATTACTGGGGTGCAGCCCTTCGTACACACGCTGCAGCAGGTGGGCGATAGTTTGTACGTGGCTGGAGGCTTCAACCGGGTCCGGCTGACGGCTTCTTCCACTACACTGCCCGCCTCCGGCGTGGTGGTGTGGAATGCGCAGGAGAAGATCAACACCCTCGGCGGCGGCCCGACAGGCAAAGAAATTGAGGCGATTATCCCGTACAAAGATGGGGTGCTGATCGGCGGTGGCGGCTCGACCAACAGTGGGTATGTGGGTTTCTGGAAGCCCAGCACTTCGTCTATCGAGGACTTCGCTGAGCCGTCTTCTGGCCCGCTGGTGTACCCCAACCCCGCCCGCGACATCCTGCACCTGCAAGGTTTAGAGGAATTTGATTACAGCCTGTTCGCGCTGAAAGATGCCACCGGGCGTGTCTGCTTGGAGGCTCAACTAACCGAATTCGGCAACAGCATTCCCTTGCCTGATGTACCCAGCGGAGTTTATTTCAGCGAGTTTTCTGGAAGCAAGTACCTCAACCCTAAGCAGCAAAAGGTGCTGATTATGAGGGAGTAAGCAGGTATTCAAAATGCCTGATGTCGCAATGACCAATGACAAGACTATTTCCTAAAAACTTAGCCACTCTCGATTCCCGAAGAGCCTGTCCCGATTTGTCGAGACAGGCTCTTCGGGAATTCAGGGCAAATGCATCAAAATAGACAGCGGGTTTTGTGGCTCCTGAAAAGCCCCAGCGGGGCGGTAGCGTCGGTAGAAAGTGGTAGGCCCCTGATGATTTTAGCCCCAGCGGGGCGTAGCGTAAATGTGTATCCGCTAAGCCCCGCTGGGGCTGGGTGGTTTGGGTGCATCTGCCCTTTGGGAATTTGGACACGGCTAAGTTTTTACGCGTAAATCAACCTAAATCCACCCCCTCCGGGGTTGAATTAAACCCATAACCACTTCTCCACGTTCAACCCTTTCTGGGTTTTGCGAAAGTCCTAAATGATTTCAACACAAATTTTGTGTCATTCAGAGCCATAGGCGAAGAATCTGAGGCCGAAGGCTGAGAGTTTCACCCTGATAAAAATCGCTTCGGGCTACGCCCTCAGATTCTTCGGCTATGCCTCTGAATGACACGACCTAGCGCGACCTTCAAAAGAAACCTAATCAGTTTTTACAAAAAATGAACACCATCTCCACCCTCCTCCTCGCCCTCCTCCTCCCAGCCGCCCTCCATGCCCAAAGCAAGGGCGTAAACCTGTCCGGCCAGGTACAGGAAAACCCAAGCAAAACCGCCCTTCCCTACGTCAGCGTCGTGCTCAAAACCTTGAAGGACAGCGCATTTGTATCGGGCACCATCACCAATGAAGCGGGCATTTTCACCCTCCCCGCACTCCAACCAGGCAACTATATTTTGGAAACCTCCCTCGTCGGCTACACCACCCACCGGCAGTCCGTGCTCATCGGGCAGTTGAGCGAGTACCTCGACTTGGGCAGCATCGGGATGACCGAAAACGGGCGCGCACTCGGCGAGGTCGTCGTGTCGGCCAAGCAGGACGAAGTGTCGGCCAAAATGGACAAAAAAACCTACGCCGTAGCCGACAACATCAGCCAGAGCGGCGGCTCGGTGCTGCAGGCCATGAGCAATTTGCCCAGCGTCACGGTGTCGCAAGAAGGTAAAGTGCAACTGCGCGGCAGCGAAAAAGTGGCGGTGCTGATTGACGGCAAGCAGACTGCGTTGACGGGTTTTGGCAGCCAAAAAGGATTGGATAATATCCCAGCATCGGCCATTGAGCGCATTGAAATCATCAACAACCCTTCCTCGAAGTACGATGCCAACGGCAACGCGGGCATCATCAACATCATCTTCAAAAAGCAGGAGCAGGAGGGTTTCAATGGGAAATTAGGCATGGCTGCGGGGCTGGGGGCCTTGTGGCAAAAACGGGAGAATCTGCCCACCATTCGCCCTCAATTTCAAAACACGCCCAAACTAAACCCCTCACTATCTGTCAATTACCGAAAGAATAAGGTAAACGTGTTTTTTCAGGGCGACTGGCTGTACACCCAGACGCTGAACAAAAACGAGTTCGCCACGCGGGTGTACGACACGGGCGAAACCATTATACAGCAGGTGAAACGCAACCGCACCACCGACTACGAGACCGCAAAAGCAGGTGTGGATTTCAACTTCAATGCACAAAACAGCCTCACCGTGTCGGGTCTTTTCAACCGCGAAAAAATAGACGACAAGGGCGACAACCCGTATTTCAGCGGCGACTTTTCCAACCGCTACCGGCT
>JAYSUY010000742.1:0-3709 GCA_043718855.1 Saprospiraceae bacterium
CGTCCCCCCTTCCGCCATTGGGCGGAGGAGGGGTCGGGGGTGGGGTTGCTGTGGGGGCAGGGGCAGCGCTCGGCACATTCCGCACCACCTCAAACCTCACCCCGTATTTTTCTTCAAAAATCCGGGCCAGCCCCGGCCCCACCGTGTAGGCGTGGCGGTAAAACGGCAAGCAAAGCCGCGCCACCATTTCCCAAAAAAACTGCACAGCAGGCCGTCCCATCACTTCGGGGACTTGGGTGAAATACTCGTGCGCATCGAACACCCGCCGCTTGCGGCGCAGCAGCGTGGCGAGGCACCCGGCGGGCAGCGTGTCCAAGTCAATCGAGCACACCGCATCGCAAGGCGTTTTCATCAAAAAAAGGAACAGCAGCAGGTTGTACTCTGCATAAAACAGGAAACCTTTTTGAAAGCGGCAGGGCAGCCGCACTTGGCGAAATGGCCTGTCTTCCAGCGCGATAGAGTGGGGGAGGGTGCGGCCCACAAGCGTCACCGAGTAGCCTTGCGCAGCCAGCGTACCGCAGATGCGGTGCATGCGCTGGTCGTAGGTGAGGTCGTTGGTGACGGTGAAGATTGCGGTCATGGAGCCATTTCATTGTTTGCCATCATTCGCAAAGCACTATACACCAAATCCACCGGCAGCCCCATCACGTTCTGGAACGTCCCTTCGATGCGCGTGATCTTGCAGTGGCCGATCCAGTCCTGCGCCCCGTAGGAGCCGGCCTTGTCGAAGGGCGGGCAGGTGCGGATGTAGTAGTCAATCTCGGTGTCCGTCAGTTCAGCGAACCAGACTTGGGTGACACCCGCGAACAGTTTTTCCTGCTCCTTCGCCAACAGGCAAACGCCCGTGACCACCGTGTGCTGCCGCCCCGACAGCAGCCGGAGCATTCGGAAAGCGTCGGCGTAGTCTTCGGGTTTGTTGTAAATCACCCCGTCGAGGATCACCACCGAGTCGGCGGCGAGGATAATTTCTTGATCCTGAATCAAGTGCGCGGCCGCTTGGGCCTTTCGCTGGGCGAGCCAGGGGGCCACGTCTTCCACCGGCATATCGGCTGGGAAGGACTCGTCCACATCGAAGGTTTGCACGGTGAAATCGAAGCCCGCTTCGCGGAGCAGTTGGCTGCGGCGGGGGCTTTTGGAAGCGAGGATGAGGGGACGGGACACAACTATGAACGATGAAGTATGAATGATGCCCTCCTTCGCCTCTGGCTATGGCGGGTAAAAACGATGAATGCGGGACAGTGGCCCTAATGACTAATGAGACTCCCTCCTTCGCCGAAGGCTACGGCGGGTAAAAATGCCGCAATATCAAAATCGCGCAGCAGCAAAAACAGCCCGGTAAACATGATGATTTTGACCAACGCGCTGGCGCGGGTGAAG
The DNA here is from genome assembly GCA_043718855.1 of Saprospiraceae bacterium. Lineage (GTDB taxonomy): Bacteria > Bacteroidota > Bacteroidia > Chitinophagales > Saprospiraceae > M3007. The sequence goes on from JAYSUY010000742.1 coordinate 1,378, forward strand.
TCCCGTTTTTCTGTCGCCGAATACACGGCTACGGTGGTGAACAGCGCGGGCAGCAGCAGCAGCAGCACACCTGCGGTGAGTTGCCAGTCGGGTGCGCCAGTTTGTTGCCAAAAAAACAGGAGGAAGCAGATCAGGATGCTGACGGTGAGCGCGGTGAACCCGGCGGGTTTTTTGGCGAAGCGCGGGCCTTTGAGTACAGCCAGCGTCATGCAGCCGCATGCAGCGTCGCCTGCAAAGTCTTCAAGGTCTTTAACTTGCTCGCGCAATAGGTTGGTAATGAAAGCAAACAGCGCGTAGAGCCATACCATGCCGAGGGCGCGTTGCATCTCGTCTGGCTGCTGGAACGAGGCCAGCCAGATGGGCCGATCTTCTGGCAAAATCATGATGACCGGCACCACGCCACACAGCAGCGACACCAACAGGTTGCCCATCACGGCGGTGCATTTGAGTTGCCAAGCGTACAGAAAAAGCAGGAACGACACGCCGGGAAACACCCACAGCGGCCAGTGATTGGCGGGCTGGAGTTTGTGGTCGATCACAAAAGCCAGAAAATGTGCCGCCGTCACGATGCCCGCGTACACGATCAGGGCCATGCTGCGCGGCAGGTATCGGCCCCATACCACCCGGTTGGGCTTGTTGATGGAGTCGATGTTTTGGTCGTAGAAATCGTTGAGGATGTAGCCCGCCAGTGTGGTCAGCACGGTCGCTGCGGCGATGAGGCCAAACGTCTGCTCTGTCAGGACGGGTATGCCGCCCGCTTTCAGGATGGCCGGTCGCAGTGCCAGCCAATACGGTAGAAACTGTGTCAGGAACACAATCGCCAGATTGGGCAGCCGCAGGAGCCGGATGAAAGCCATGGGTGAGGAGCGAGGGGTGAGGAGTGAGGCACACAAAATTCGTTCGAGGGGCAAAGTCTGAATTTTTGGAAAATATGGGTCCCTCAAAATCTATGCGGAGTATCTCGGATATCTCACTCCTCACGTCTCGCTCCTCACCCCTCGCCCCTCACTCCTGTCATAGGTTAGGCCATTTTCCCTGCAACTTCATCACCTTCTCGATCACATCGCGGACGCAGCCTGCGCCGCCGCGCAAGGGTGAAATGTAGTCGCAAATATCGAGTACTTCGGGGATGGCATCGGAGGGACAAGCGGCGAGAACGACCTTGCGCAGCACCGGGAGATCGGGTATGTCGTCACCCATGTAGCAGGTTTCAAACGCCTGTTTTTCAGTACGTTGCAGGAAGGATTGGAAAGCGGGAAGTTTTTCGGCGATGCCAGAGTAGTACTCCTCGATGCCTAGGTCAGTGAGGCGTTTTTTCACCCCTTCGGAGCGTCCGCCAGTAATGATACCGACCGGGTAGCCTGCGCGGATGGCCCATTTGATGGCCTGCCCGTCACGGACGTTCATGCTGCGGAGCAGTTCGCCCGCCTCAGTGATCAGTACCTCGTTGTTGGTCAGTATACCGTCCACATCGAAGACGAAAGCCCGCACCGCCCGCAACTTATCGAACAGATGCACCAACTCCACTGAGGTGAGAAGGTGAGAAGGCGAGAGGGGGAGGGGAGCCTCGTTGCCAACGGCCAACGGCCAACCGCCAACAGTGCTTATCGATTGTTCGCTCGCCATTCGTACACCCATTTTGCTTGAATTTGTTCGAGGTGCGCTTCATTGGAATCCTCTCGCTTGCCTTCAAAATTGGGTAGTTCGATGATCCATTGCAGCAACTCGGTGAAGCGGATGCGGTAAATCTTGCTCTCGTTGAAGTCAGCGCCGAAGCGTTCGTAGAGGGCCATCGCAACGTCCTCGTGGTCGGACCATTGGATGGGCATATTGTCAAAGTCGTGGAAAGGCATTTTTTTGAGTTATGAGTTATGGGTTATGAGGTGGAGTGAGGAGCAATAACTCATAACTCCTAACTCATAACCCCAAAAATCAGTGTTCGTGTCCGATGATCCAACTCTGGTTTGGGATGGTGACCGTCACATCAGCGTCGGCTTCGAGGATGATGCACTGGCAAGCCAAGCGGCTTTCGATGCGCGGGTTAGCGGCGCGGTCAATAAAATCCTCCTCCTTATCCGAGATTTCTTCTAAAAACTGGTCGCCCTTTTCCACATAAATATGGCAAGTCGAGCAAGCGCACACCCCGCCGCAGTTGTGGTTGAGGTGTACATCGTACTCTTCCGTGAGTTCCAGAATGGACTGGTCCAAAAAATCGCCTGTCACCGTTTTGGGTGCGATGGAGGCATCTTCAAATTGAAAGCGTATGGTAGCCAAAGTGAGTTGTTGAGTTGCGAAAAACGAAGAAAGTAAGTCAGCCTAAATCATTGCAAAT
>JAYSUY010000743.1:0-10606 GCA_043718855.1 Saprospiraceae bacterium
TCCGTCACCGAGCCATCGCGGCAGCGCTCGCGGCGGAAGCGGAGGCGCAGGGTGTGCTGGCCGGGCGTGGGGAAGGTGGTGCGGAGGGGGGCAACGCCGTCGTGGATGGGGATGGGCTGGTCGTTGAGGTAGGCGGTGATATTGACGCAGCCGATACGTGCATTATATAATGATAAAAAAATCTTTGCTTGATGGAGTTCACCAACTGTTGGTGCAACGATAGAAGTTTCATAAATTGGTAGATACATATCAAAACTGCAATCGCCACTAATTTTTTGTGTGAAGTAATCCAAAGTTAAAGCAGTCAATGCCTGTGCTTGCACAAGCAACTGGGTTGCCAGCAGGTTCTTGCGGTTTTCAAGATATTCATTTGTAGGGTTCGTTTCCCTGATCCCTTCTGCCGCTTTTTGGTAAATTGTATCACCGTCAGCCAGCATCAGGAGCGAGTCTTTGAGCATGGAAAGCCGCTCTGCAACCCCAGTTTCTCCGCCCTGATCTTCAAAATCCTCTGTGTGGATCATTGCTTTTTCCGCCCGATTTTTGTATTGCTCATGGCGTGGATAGGGGTAATCTGCCGCTACATCCCGAATAGTGTTCAGCAGATCGCGATTGCCCCGCCCTATCACCTCCCCACTCCTCCGAAACGCATTCTCCACCGACCCCGCCAGTTCCTCCCGACCGTCCGGCATTTTTTCCAACAGCAGCCAGCCCGCCAGCAGGGCAGCGGCGGCGGCGTAAAAAATCGCCCAGCGGCGGTAGGTGGGGTGAGGCAAAGTGTTGTGCATGAGGCCAGTGATTTTATGAACTGGGTAACCTGAGCCAGATTTTGTCATGTCGCAGCACAGCGGAGACATCTACACAACATAAACCTGTTCGGAAACCTCAGTCAGGGGATACCGAGAAATTTGGCTTGTGCAGATGTCTTCACTTCGTTGCGACATGACAATTTGGAGCAGGACTCCGTTTTCAAAAATTGATCAGTTGGGGTCACATTTTGGCAGCACCTCCACGGCAAATTCTTTCTGTACACTCTCCACCTGCCCCGTCACCGGGTTGCGGATTTCGATGCGCACGTCCACCTTTTTTTGGCCTGGTGTGGAGTAGGTCTGGTTGAACAGTGCCTTGCCGTTTTCCATCGGCAGTTCCTTGCCGTTGGCGAAAGCGCGGATGTTGGTGGCGCGTGAGGCGTAACTGACCAAGTACGCATCGGCCACGAACGGCTCTCCCGGACGGATGCGGGTCTTTTCGGGAGCCAAGCCGATTTCGAAGGCATCGAAGTCCAACTCCTCTTCCTTGCACACTTTGGGCGTGATGTGTCGCAGCGCGGCCTCCTCCGCCAGCGCGATTTTATTGCTCAGGTTGGCGTACCAGATGTCCATGTTTTCGGGCTTGTTTTCCTTCAAAACGTGTCGCCACCAAGTCGGCGGCACAGGCGTGTCGGCATCAAAAAGGCAGGTGCGGATGCGGGCCGTTGCCGCGCTGTCGCCGCCCGTGAGGGCGATGAGGCTGTCAGCCAAAGGAGCCATGTCTGGCGGCAGAGCATTAGACTTTGAAGGAATCAAGCGCCGCACATAGGGCTGCTTCAAGTCGTAGTAAGTTTCCAATTCTTTGCGGGCTTGCTCCGCCAATTCGGTAGCGCGTTTGGCTCTACGGAACCAGAGGTCGTTTTGCGGGCTGGGGTAGTCTTTGGAGGTTTTTTCGGTGGCCCGCAACTCCATTTCGTTGTTTCTCACCAGCAGGTCGCGGCAAGTCGTGAGCGTTTTAGCCAGCGACTCGGCAGTGGGGCGGTCGAAATCGCGGCTTTTTTCATCAAAAATGAGCCAGCCGAGCGCAGCGAGCAGGGGGATGGCGAGGGCGTGGAGGGGCCACAGCGGGCGGGCGGAGGTGTTGGACATGGTGAGCGGGTTGGAAAATTTTGGGATAAACGCGGGAGGTGGATGGGGATTGCACGGCACGCACATGGCAGGAATGGGACACGGATTGAACGGATGAAACGGATGAAAACGGATTTTTTGAAAGCCGCTTTTATCTTAAAAATCCGTGTCCATCCGCCTAATCCGTTCGATCCGCGTCCCATTCTCACCTCGCCGTTCACACAAACCGCCCCTTCCACTCCGGCCTCGGCAGCATACACGCCTCCTGTCGGCCAAACCAGCGGTAGCGGTTGCGGGCCACCCAGTCGTACACCGCGTTGCGCAGCGGGCGGGGCAATACCTTGAAGGCGTAGAGCAAAGCCCAGCCACCACCCAGCCGCCGGGCCACTTCGAGCGGCGCATCGGAGCGGAGAAAAACGCGGTCGCCATCCACCAGCACCACCGTGTCGAGTTGAGCGGGGTCTAGCCCAAATTGGCGCAACAGCGCCTGCCCCGTCTCCGATTGCAGCGCCGCGAAGCGGAACTGCGCCTTGCGGTCGTGCAGCAGCACCCACTGCACCGAGCCGTTGCACAGGTTGCACACGCCATCGAAAAGCAACACGGGAAAATTAATCTCGGTATTCATGGTTTTGTCCTTTTTTGCGTCCCGGTTTTGTGCCTTCTGCGGTTTTGAATTTTACATTTTTCGGTTTTGCGGTTCCCTTTTGCCCCTTGCCTTTTGCCGTTTGCCTTTTAACTTCTTCCTCCCATGCCCACCGCGCTCACCATCGTTTTTGTCGGCTGTACCATTTTCCTGTCGCACTACTTCGCCACGCTTTTTACCCGCACGAAGATACCCGATGTACTCTGGTTGTTCACCATCGGGCTGCTGCTGGGGCCAGTGTTCGGCGTAGTCAGCACCGAAAATTTTGGGGCCGTCGGCCCCGTGTTCACCACCATCACGCTGGTATTTATTTTGTTTGAGAGCGGCATCGACCAGCGCTTGGAGCCGCTCATCAATTCGCTCAGCGGCACGGCCAAAATCACCACTTACAACTTCTTCGGGTCGCTGCTGGTTGCCGGGAGCATCACTTATTTCTACACCGATTTGGGGCTGCTGCGCTCCTTAGTGCTGGGCAGCATCGTGGGCGGCACCTCGTCGGCGGTGGTCACCACGCTGGCCCGGCAATTCCCGATGATGGAGCGCACACGCACGATTTTGGTGCTCGAATCGGCATTTTCCGACGTTTTTACCCTCGCTGTGCCACTCACGCTGCTCACCGCGTACAAAATTGGCCGGTTCGATGTGGCCTTCGTGACGGGCCAGATGGTGGCCGCGTTCATCCTCGCCGCCATGCTCGGCATCGCCGGGGCCTTCATTTGGAGCATACTGCTCAACCGGATGCGGACGCTGCAAAACACGGTGTTCACTACCCCGGCCTTCGTGTTCATCATCTACGGTTTTGTCGAAATTTTCAACTACTCCGGCCCCATCGCCGCGCTCGCCTTCGGCATCACGCTGGGCAACATCGATGTGCTGGGGCCGCCGATTATGAAAAACGTGATCTCCCGCAAGCCCATCTCGCTCACCGACCACGAGCGAGCGTTTTTCTCCGAAGCGGTGTTCCTGCTGCGCACGTTTTTTTTCGTGTACATCGGCATCTCGGTGCGCTTTCAGGATGTGTGGATGTTTGGCCTCGGCGCGGCCATCACGGGGTCGCTGTTTCTGGCCCGCATCTTCATCGTGCGCCTCTCGGTACCGCGCGATACGCCGCTGAAAGACGCGGCCTTTATGGCGGCCATGATCCCGAAGGGCCTGGGTGCAGCAGTGCTGGCCTCGCTTCCGGTGCAGCAAGGCATACCCGGCGGCGAGATCATCCAGTCGGTGGTGTTTTCCATCATCCTCTGCACCACGCTGCTCACTACGGTGCTCACGTTTTTAGTGGACAAAACCTACCTGTCGAACGTATACGGCTGGATTTTCCGGGTGATGGGGCTGGGGCGCACGAGAGAAGAGGTGCCGCAGGCTGAGGAGATGAAAGTGCCAGAAGAGGTGCCGCAGGCTGAAGAGATGAAAGTGCCAGAAGAGGTGGAGGAAAGAATGCGGGACGACGGTTCTATGACCCAGTAAGCATACTACTACCGCTCATGGGCTGCCGCCCAAACGTTCGCTCAAATACAAAACAGTCACACAACATGAAAAAATCACTTCTCCTCCTGAGCGCACTCGCGCTTTTCGCCCACTGCCAGCAGCCGGCTCCCACCGTAGATGTTGAAAAAGAAAAAGCCGCCATCAAGGCCGTCATCGCCAAAGAAACGGAGTCGTACTACCAGCAAGATTTTGAAGGCTGGGAAAGCACCTACCTCGATTCGCCCGCTTTCCGCAAGTACGGTTACTGGGAGGGTTTTGCCGAAAAAGTGACTTTCAGCAACGGCTTCGAGTCGCTGAAGACCGAAAAAAAGAAGCAGTTCGAGGAGAACAAAACCCTGTGGAAAGGCTCGACGGAGGAGCGCGAAAACGAAAACTTCAGGATTTCGAGCGACATGGCCTGGTACACCTTCGAGCAGCTCTCCTACGAAAAAGACACCCGCAAACTGCTCGGCAAATCGCTCGAAACCAGGATTTTGGAAAAACAGAACGGCGAATGGAAAATCGCCTACCTCGGGTATCACTACTTCCCGGATACACTGCTACAGAAGTAGGGGATGGTAGCGTTGACAACTTTTCAAAAGGTGTCAACGCTTTGGGTCTTTATCCGCCGCACCCGCACCAACCGCATCACCGCGATGCTTACCACAAAAAACACCGCCAGCGCCGCCACGCTGTTGCGCATTCCGCCCGTCAGGTGTTCCACCACCCCGAAAGTGAAGGTGCCGACCACCGTCGAGACCTTGTCCATCACGTCGTAGAAACTGAAGTAGGAGGCCGTATCAGGCGTGTTTTCGGGCAAAAACTTGGCGTAAGTGGCCCGTGAGAGCGACTGAATGCCGCCCATCACCAACCCGATGGCGGCTGCCAAGATATAGAAGCCAGGGCCTTGTTGTACAAAATAGCCCAAGATGCACACCACTGTCCAGATGGAGAGCATGAGCATAATGGAGTACATATTGCCCTTGCGCCCCGACAGTTTGGCCGATCCCCACGCACCCCCTATGGCAACGATTTGGAGGATCAAGACAATGAAAATCAGGTTGGTGGGTGAGAATCCCAACACCCCGGTAGCGAAGGTGGAGGCCATAAACAGCACCGCCTGCACCCCGGCGTTGAAACAGAAAAAAGCGATCAGGAACAGCACCGTGTTTCGGTCGGTGCGGATGTTGCGCCACACCTTGACGAGTTCCTCGTAGCCCTTGCGCATCAGGTTGCCCTCGCCTCGGGCTGGCCGGTCGGCTGGCAATCGGCGGAACGGGATTTGAGAAAAACCCAGCCACCAGAGGCCCACCATCACGAAGGCCGTCTGAGCAGCCATGCCCTCGGTCGGCAACCCAAACCACCTGTAATTCAGGATGATGATCAAATTGACCACCAGCAAGATGACGCTTCCGGCAAAGCCGTAACTAAAACCCTTGGCACTCACGTCGTCGTACTGGTCTTCGGTGGCGATGGTGGGCAGGAAGGAGTTGTAGAACACGATGCCCCCTGAGAATCCGATGGTGGCCAAAATGAACCCTACCGTGCCCACCCACAGCGTTGGCATACCCGTGAAAAAGGCCAGCGAGATGCAGGCCAGCGCGCCCATCATGGTGAAAAAACGGAGAAACGCAATGCGCCTTCCCCCGTAGTCGGCAATGCCCGACAGCAGCGGCGACACCAGTGCGATGATCAAATAGGCCAGCGAAATGCAGTAGGCAAACATGGAAGAGTTGCTCATCGTCATGCCCAGCACCCGCACATAATCCACCGTCGCGTCGTTGCCGTCGCCCGTCATCGCCAGAAAGTAGCCGGGGAAAATGGCGACCGTGATCACTAATGCGTAGGCTGAGTTGGCCCAGTCGAAGAGAGCCCAAGCCTTGATGGTGCGGGGGTTGTTTTTGGGTTCTGGAGGAAGTTGGTCGCTCGCTGATAGCATATTGATGAGTTTTGTTTTGAACCTGTATGGCAATGGAGCGCAATGGGACGCGGATGACGCGGATTTTCAAACGCGGATTTTTATTGCTTTTTGAGTTTCAAGGTTTCCTTTTGTCCGCCCCGGTTCATCTCGAAGTCTAGGCTGGTCGCGTCCATTTTGAGGAGTTTGACCATGATTTCTTGCTTGCCAGTTTCCTGGGTGTAGAGTTTATCTTTTTCAGTACGCCAAGTGCCGCTCTGTTTTTGGTCAGCAAACTGGGCGTTGTAAGCGCCGTCTTCTTTGAATTCAAAGTTGACTTGCGTCGCGTCCATGCCGCTGGGCTTGTCAAAAATGAGCCACTCGGTGCCTTGCCACTTGCCGAGCAGAGCGGGGTTTTTGTCGTTGGTTTTTTGGCAGGCGACTAGCGCGAGCAGGGTGAATGCGAGAATGATGTGTTTCATATTTTTCTGTTTTATCTGTGTTTCGTAGAATCTGTGTCATCTGTGTGGTATTGCGTCGTGATGTGTTGGAACACAGATGACACGGATGCAAGCAGCACGGATTCACACGGATTTTTCTGTCAGTTTTATCACCTCCCTCGCTATCGCATCCGCCGCATTGGGCCTGCCCAACTGCCGGATGCTTTCGCTGAGGCTGAATGCGAGGGCTTCGTTTTCCAAAACAAGCAGGGCCTCTTGCAGCATTTTCTCGTTGGCATCGGCATCGCGGACGAGGCGGGCGGCTCCTTTTTCCACCAGCGCGAGGGCGTTTTTGGTCTGGTGGTCTTCCGCTACGTTGGGCGAAGGCACCAGAATAGCCGGTTTGCCGACCAAATACAACTCACTTATACTCAAAGCACCTGCTCTCGAAATCACCACATCCGCCGCCGCGTAGAGCAAATCCATGCGGTCGATGAAAGCCCGGCATTGCACGTTGGGCAATTGAGCGGTCGTGTTGTGGCTGTACTCGTACTCGTAGAATTTTCCGCACTGCCACACCACCTGTATGCCGTCATATTTTTCCCAAAACTCCACGTTGTCGCGCATGGCTTCATTTAAAGTCCTGGCCCCGAGGCTGCCGCCGATGATCGCGACGGTCTGCTTGTTCGGGTCAAGCCCATAATATTTCAGTCCCTCCTCCCGCTTGCCTTCCAAGTTCACGATGTCCGACCGCACGGGATTCCCGGTGAAAGCGATTTTTTCCGCAGGAAAAAACTGCTCCATGTGGTCGTAGGCGACACAGACTGCCGCCGCTTTTTTGCCCAAAATCTTGTTCGTCACGCCTGCGTAGGAGTTCTGCTCCTGAATCAGTGTCGGGATGCCTGCCCGCTGGGCCGCCCGCATCACGGGTCCGCTTGCGTAGCCACCTGTGCCGACCACCACATCGGGCTGAAACCGCTTGACGATGGCCCGCGCTTTCCACAGGCTGCTGAGCAGTTTGAACGGGAACGAGAGGTTACGCAGGCTCATGCTCCGCTGGAAACCGGCCACGTTAAGCCCTTCGATGGCGTATCCCGCTTTCGGGACGCGCTCCATTTCCATCTTGCCGTTGGCTCCGACGAACAGAAACTCTGTGTCGGGCCGCGCCTTGCGGATCGCATCGGCGATGGCGATGGCGGGGAAAATGTGCCCGCCTGTGCCGCCGCCGGTGATGAGGATTTTTAGTTTTTGACTTGTCATTTTAATAGCACCTTGGTTAGGAAAGGTGGGTTGTATCAGCTTGCCCACGAGGCAACAATGGGACACGGATTGGACGGATTCAATGGATTGAAAAGGATTTTTTAAGGTTTCGCTTCGCTCAGCACTTGGTGACAATGGGACACGGATTGGACGGATTTAAGGGATGAAAAAGGATTTTTTAGGACTTCGCTTCGCTCAGCACTTGGTAACAATGGGACACGGATTGGACGAATTCAAGAGATTAAAAAGGATTTTTTAGGGCTTCGCTCCGCTCAGTACATGGAAGAGCGGGTTAAAGATTGCTACTTGTTTTTGGAGTGATGGCTTTTGAGGTGGTTCTCCCAAACCTTTCGTTTCACCTCTGGCTTTGGGCCAAAATTGAACAGCAAACCCACTTCTATATCTGTGGCTCTCAGATAATTGACCAACTGGGCTTCATGTTGTTCAGTCAGTTTTTCTATGGCCTTCAATTCAATGATAATCAAGTCCTCCACCACGATGTCTGCAAAATATTCGCCTACACGTCTCCCTTTTCGATAAACATTGATGGGTCTTTGCGCTTCAACTTTTAGCCCCAAGTCCAAAAGGTCGAAGTACATAGAGTTCTGATAGACTTTCTCCTGAAACCCGAATCCTAAGTCATTATAGAGATCATAGAAAGCACCTATGATTTCTTCTGTCAATTCTTTGTACTTCCAGTCCATATCGTGCAGTTTTACAGGTCAAAAAATCTATTTTCATCTGTTTCATCCGTCCAATCCGTGTCCTAATTATTGCCTCATACTGAGCGAAGCGAAGCAAAAATCCTTTTCAATCCGTTTCATCCGTCCAATCCGCGTCCCATTGTTGTCCCACTCACCTCACTCCAAACTTTCAATATACTTGCTCACGCTCAATATCATCCCCAGCGCGATGCTGGTAAACATCATGCTCGTGCCGCCCATCGAAATCAGTGGCAGCGTGAGGCCGGTGGCTGGCACGAGGTTCACGTTCACTGCGATGTTGGCCAGTGCCTGCACCGTCAGCATCAGGCTGAGGCCGATGGCGAGGAAAGAGCCGAAGGCTTTGGGGCTTTTGGTGACGAGGCTCACATTTCTCAAAAAAAGCAGCACGTAGAGGGCCAGCACCAGCGTGCCGCCCACCAAACCGTACTCTTCGCAGATGATGGCGTAGATAAAATCCGCGTAGGCGTAGGGCAGGAAGTTGCGAATGATCGAGTTGCCCGGCCCTTCGCCAAATACCCCGCCTTTGGCGATGGCGATTTTGGCTTGCTGCACTTGGTAGCCGCCGTCTTCGGTGTGGAGGTACTCCTGCACCCGCGAAATCCAAGTGTCTACCCGAATCAGGTTGGCTTCGGGATAGAGTTTGCCTACGGCGACCATACCCGCAAACAGCACGATGCCCAGCAAGCCGAGCAGGAAAATGTACTGCATACTCACCCGCCCGATGAACATGAGCATGATGCAGGTGACGAACAGCACCAGGGCTGTGCTCAGGTTGGCCGGGGCGATGAGTCCGCACACGATGAGCACCGGCACGATGATGGGCAGGAATGCGTCGCGCAGGCTGCTGATATAGTCCTGCTTGCGGGTCAGTTCGCGGGCGATGTAGATGATGAGGGCGATTTTAGCGAATTCGGAGGGCTGGAAACTGATGCCGCCGATGCTCAGCCAGCGGTTCGCGTCGTTCAGGCTTTGCCCAAAAAACAGGGTGAACGCCAGCAGCGGCACCGTCAGCAGCATCAAAAATGGCGCGGCCCGCTGGTACTGCCGATAGTGCAGCAGATGGCAGAGATAAACCAAAAACAACCCGAACGCCAACCGCACGGCATGGGTAACCAGAAACACCGTGGTGTTGCCGCCCCGCGCCGACCACGCCAGTGAGCCGGTGGCCGAATACACGGCCAACAGGCTGAACAGGCTCAACACCGCAATGATCATCCAGATCGTGCGGTCGCCTTTTAGTTCTGCTGCAATGCGATTGCCGAGTGACATTTTTTTGAGTTATGAGTTATGAGTTATTAGGTTCAAAACCGCCTCCCGAAACTGCGCCCCCCGATCCTCGTAATTTTTAAACAAATCGAAACTCGCACACGCCGGGCTGAGCAAAACCGTATCCCCCACATTTGCCAGCAAAGCCGCCGCCTTGACCGCCTCAGCCGCGCTCCGCACCTCCACCAGCGGCTTTTTCATTTTCCCGAAAACGCTGACAATCTTCGAGTTGTCCGCACCCATGCACACGATGGCTTTCACTTTTTTCTTCACCAATTTCAGCAGCGGCGTGTAGTCGTTGCCCTTGTCTGTGCCGCCCACAATCCACACCGTCGGCGCGTCCATCGCTTGCAGGGCGTAAAAAACCGAATCCACATTGGTCGCTTTCGAGTCGTTGATGTAGGTCACGCCGTTGATTTCAGCCACTTTTTCCAGTCGGTGGGGCGGAGTCACGAAAGTGTCCAAACCCTCCTGAATCTTGGCCGCATCGGCCCCCAGCAACAGTGCCGTGCGGATGGCACAGGCGGCGTTGAACATGTTGTGCGGGCCGCGTAGGTTGCCGCGTGTCATGTCGAAAGCCACCTTACCCACCCGAATCTGGCCGTTTTTGAAAAAGCCTTTGCGGATGGCGATTGCTTTGGGCCGGGTTGTAGTCAGGCGGTGACATGAAGTCACCGCCTGACTTTTCACCACCGGATCGAACCCGTTGTAGATGAACACATCCCCCCGCCGCTGATTCATCGTGACCCGAAACTTGGCCGCCGCGTACTTTTCCAACTGGTACTCGTAGCGGTCGAGGTGGTCGGGCGTGATGTTCAGCAGCATCGCCACTTTTGGCCTAAACTGCTGGATGTCATCGAGTTGAAAACTGCTGAGTTCCAGAACGTAGATAGCCCCCCCCGCCACGCCCATGCTGGGGGGAGTTGTCTCTGCTCCATTGGTTGGAGTGAAGCCGGAAGAAAGACCTTTGCCTACCTCTTCTTTGCTTTCTGGAGAGATGCCAGGAGAAACGCCTGCTCCCCCCCGCATGGGGG
>JAYSUY010000744.1:0-10595 GCA_043718855.1 Saprospiraceae bacterium
CCACCCCCGACCCCTCCCCTAAAAAGGAGGGGAGCCACGGCATACGCCATGATGTGGCATTTCGTCCCCCCTCCTTGTTAGGGGAGGGGTCGGGGGTGGAGTTGACACGGGCTGGTGCCTGGGGTGGGGTCGCCCTCGAACTCAACTGCGGTACTGGCACCGACGCATGCTGGCTGGCTCAGCAGGGCTACCGGGTGCTGGCGACCGATATTTCGCCAAAAATGCTGGCTGTGACGCAGGCCAAACTGCTGGCAGCGGGCCTGTCTGGGCAGGCGGAAGCGGCAGTACTCGACCTGCGAAATTTGAGTACAGCATCGCTCCAACAAGTCGGACTATCGGAAACGCCCGCACTCATTTTTTCTAATTTTGGCGGACTTAACTGTATGTCACCTGCTGATTTACAAGATTTTGGAAAAAAAATACCCGACCTGTTGGCTCCCGGTGGCCGCTTTGTGGCCGTCGTGATGGGGCGTTTTTGTTGGCAAGAGTCGCTGTATTTTTTGTGTAAAGGTCGGTGGCGCACGGCGTTCCGGCGGCTGCGGCGGGGGCCAGTGGCAGCTCGGCTGGATGAGCGCACGACGGTACCAACTTGGTACTACGCGCCACAGGAATTTTGCCGTTTTTTCCCAGATTTGGAGGTAAAGATGTTGCGCCCCGTAGGGTTTTGGCTACCGCCATCGTACCTGGATGCTGGGTTTCGCCGCTGGCCGAGGCTGCTGCGGGGGCTGCATTGGGCAGAGCGAAAATGTGGTCGACTGGCAATGCTCGCTGGCGCGAGCGATCATTTTTTGGTGGTGTTGAAGCACTCCGGTGCAATGCCGGGGCGACTTTGAGTCGCCCCGGCATTATCAAAGACCGTCCAGAAACCCGATGTTTCGCTTCAGCCCCGCGTACTTCACCCGCTTCACCGCTGATTTTTTGAACACCCTGCCGAACACCTCCTCGGTGAGTTCCAGCCAGTCGTGGCGGGTGAGTGCCAGCAGGTCGGGGTGCGGCACAAAGGCTGGCTGCGAGTGAGGCTGCGCGAAGCGGTTCCAGGGGCAAACATCCTGGCACACGTCGCAGCCAAACATCCAGTCGCCCATTTTTCCCTGAAACTCGGCGGGTATCTCGTCGCGCAGTTCGATGCTGAGGTAGGAAATGCATTTGGAAGCATCCAAAAAGTAGCCTTCGGGCGAGATGGCCTCCGTCGGGCAAGCATCGATGCAACGGCGACAAGTGCCGCAATGGTCGCGGATGGGGTCGTCGTAGAGCAGCGGGAGGTCGCAGATGATTTCGGCCAAAAAAAAGTAGGAACCCCGCCGAGGGTGGATGGTGAGGGTGTTGCGACCATTCCAGCCGATGCCCGCCCGACGTGCCCACTCGCGTTCCATCACGGGCGCACTGTCCACGAAACAGCGACCGTTCACTTCGCCAATTTCAGCCTGCATGAACTGGAGGAGCATTTTCAGACGGTCTTTCACCACGAAGTGGTAATCCTCGCCGTAGGCGTACTGGCTGATTTTGGGGGCTTCGGGGTCATGTTGTTTTTCGGGATTGAAGTAGTTGAAAGTCAAGCAGATGACTGTTTTTGCACTCGGTACCAGCAGTGTCGGGTCGGTGCGCATATCGAAGTGGTTTTCCATGTACGCCATGCGCCCGTGCGCCCCCTGACGGAGCCAGGCTTCGAGGCGGCGGGCTTCGTCGTCGAGCCGCTCGGCACGGGCGAAGCCCACGAACTCGAAGCCGAGTCGCTGCGCCTCAGCGCGTATCATATCCGAATGAGTTTGAAGTTGCACGAGAGTTATGAGGTGAGAGTTATGAGTTATGAGGTGTGAGTTTGTGCTGTTGCTTATAACTCATAACCCTCACCTCATAACTTTGAAAGGCTTACTTTTGTCCACTTTTTGAACATGGCAAAGGAAAAACAAAAAAAGAAGGTAGAGATCACGAACCGCAAGGCTTCCTTCGAATACACCTTCGTGCAGGAGTTTGACGCGGGCATCATGCTTACAGGCAGCGAGATCAAGAGCATCCGGGACGGCAACGCCAACCTGAGCGACGCTTGGTGTATTTTTGAGCGCGGCGAATTGTGGGTACACAACATGTATATTGCTGAGTACAAGTACGGTACGGACATGAATCACTTGCCGCGCCGCAACCGAAAACTCCTGCTGCGCAAGCCAGAACTCCGAAAACTGGAGCGAAAACTCAAGGAAAATGGCACGACCATTATCCCCTATAAACTTTTCATCAGCGACCGGGGGTTTGCCAAACTGACCATCGAACTGGCTACCGGCAAAAAAACCTTCGACAAGCGCGAGACCATCAAGGCCCGCGAAGACAAGCGCGAGCTGGACAGGCTGAAAAAAATTCGCCTTTGATAGTGATTGGTTGTCGGTGATTGGTGATTGGGGTGCGTTGCGCTTGGCATTTTCATCAGCCCTTAAACACCAATGCTCTAAACGCGACGGAATAAGTATTTCTCTTTGACATAACGCTGGCAGTAAGTTTAGTAAAAACGCCAAGCGCAACGCACCCCGATCACCAATCACTGACAACCAATCACCACGCCATGGCTCGCTTCCTCTCCATTCTCGGCCACCCCCTGCTGGTACTCACCATCGGCCTCACGCTCTTGCTGGCCACCAATCCGTTCGCGTTTGGCGTACATGATTTTGCTGATCCGAAAGCGCGGGTGCTGCTGCTCACCGTGTTCATTACCACCTTCATACTGCCCGGAGTAGGCGTAGCAGTGATGAAACCGCTCGGCCTCATCCAGAGCCTCGAAATGCACGACCGGCAAGAGCGCACCGGGCCGTACATCCTCACGGGCGTATTTTACCTCTGGGTGTTCATAAGCCTGCTGTCGGATGTGAAGATGCCGGGCCTATTCTCTGTGTTTGCCCTCGGCACCACCATTGGGCTGTTTGTGGCTTTTTTCGCCAATATTTTTACCAAAATAAGCGCCCACGCGCTGGGCATGGGCGGCTTGGTGGCCCTCGTGCTGCTCATGTGCTTCCGCTGGGGAGGCACAGGGCTGAGCATTTCCGCATTCGGCCACACGTTGATGCTGAGTACTACCGCCCTACTGGCGCTGGTTGTGCTGTTCGCAGGAGCAGTCGGTGTAGCGCGGCTCCGACTGGGTGCACACGAACCGGTGGATGTGTACCGGGGCTATGCCGCAGGGTTCGCGGCGGTGCTGGTGGCGCAGGGGCTTTTGTGATGGGCTGGTGATTTTTCACCACTTTGATTTTGAAATACAAAAGGCACAAAAGAGATACAAAAGGATATTTATCCCAACTTTCGTATCTCTTTTGTGCCTTTTGTGTTTCACTTTCCAAACATTCAAAGAAGTACAGCACTATGCGCGTATCCAATCCTTTAGAGCAGCCCTTCGCAAACATTCAATGAACGTTTTCCAGAACTTGACTAACACTTTCGATAGAAAGACTATCGTGTTTTAGACTGGCTAGGCCTTTACCAATAAACAGATCAATTATGCTACAACTAATTAGTAATCAATATGATCGGTACATGACACCTGCTAATATACGCGTTGTAGAACGATGGAGTATAATGATGGCTTTAGGCGGTTTCCTGCTCCACCTTTTATTTATTTTTCTATTACGCAATATTCCAAATATCCTTCCAGAATTGGCGAATGTTTCCTACAATTATTTAACAGCCATTTTTACGCCATTCAGTTTTGTATTGTTTTTTGAAGTGTTCATGCTGGTCGTTATTTTGCCAAGGTCAATTTCGGTATTTATTGGAAAGCAGTACGAAATTATGACACTTATCACATTACGGAGTTTTTTTCATGACATAGCAGAATATGATTTGACCAAGACAGATATATACAGTTTCCAGTTTTTGAAAGAAACCGGGATGGATATCGGTGGTGCTTTAGTCATGTTTTTCCTGACTTTGATGTTTTTCTTTATCCTACAAAAAAAGCCTAAAACAGGTGCAGGAAGTCAGGATCGGACACGATTTATCAACCTAAAAAAGTCTTTATCGATCATACTATGTGGTGTTCTAGTCATACTATCACTGCATAGTTTCGTGATGTGGGGAGTAAATAACCTACATGCGTTACAAACCGGTGTCTCGTCCCATGATCCCAACCACGTTTTTTATCAAGATTTTTTCAACATCATGATTTTTGTAGATGTACTATTACTTATTGTATCATTGATATATTCGGGCACTTATGAAGTGATTTTTAGAAACGCCTGTTTTATCATCCTAACCATACTTATTCGAATTGCCATCACTGCACCGAAACCCTATAATATTGTGTTTGCCCTAAGTGCAATGCTCTTGGGTGTACTAACAATGATGCTTTTCGTCCTTTTTCTTCGTTTGAAAAAAGAAGATGTATAAACCTCCAACACCTCAATATGACCTTGTTCGCCACAGGCCAACGTTGGGAGCAGTTCTGGAAACTTTGACCGATCTACTTATATCAAATGGGAATTACACCCTTTCACTTTACTTCGTAACCCCCGCCGCCGCTGCCTTATCGAGCCAAGGTTGCGCCTTGTCCATCTGGCCCATGTCGCGGTAAGCCGAGCCGATGTAGTACAACAAAGTACCGTTGTTGGGTTCAAATTTCAGCCCTTCTTGCCACTGCTCAATGGCTTCGGGGAAACGTTTTTTCATCGCCAGTACTGCGCCGAGGTTGCGGCGGGCATCCAGAAAACGACCGTCGTACTTGATGGACTCCCGGTACACCCGCTCGGCTTCATCCAAATTATTGCGAAGGAAGTGGATGAAGCCCAAGTTGGACAGCACCTGTGCGTTGTTGGGGCGGTGTTTTAGCGAAATCATGTAGTCCTCGTAAGCCTTGTCGTACATGCCCATGCGGAAGTAAGCCAAGCCCCGGCTGCCGTAAGCATCGTGGTATTCGGGGTAAAGTTCGAGTGCCCGCGTGTGCGACCGGATGGCCTCCATGACCCAAGCCGTGTCGGTCACCGTGCTGGTTTTTTCGTTGATGCCTTTTTTGATCACCTCAATGCCGTTGTGGTAGTTCAGTTTGGCGCAGTTGGGCGCGTAGGGCAAATCAGCGGCATATAGGTCGCCGCTCACATACCAGTTCGGGTTTCGAGTCCAGGTTTTAAAACTGTACAGTGCCAGTACCACCACTGCCACAGCCCACACTGCCGCCTTGCCATTAGGGTTCCAAATGCTGCCCATATCATTGATCTTGAACATTTTGCAAAGCAACCAAGCCAGTGCAAAAGCAAAGCCCAATGAAGGCAGGTAGAGCAAACGCTCGCCGTAGGATGTGCCGATAATCATAAACACGTTGCTGAACAGCGAGAACGTGATGAGGTAAAACAAGATGGCGAAGCCCAAAAAATTCTTCCGCAAGGCGAGCCAAATTGCGCCCAAGCCCATCGCTGCGTACAGCAGAAAACCACCAATGGCCCGTACATCGCCGAAACCCACCGGCTTCACCTGCGGGAAACCCATGTCGCTGATGAGCGGGTGCGGGAACACCAGCGTTTGCAAATACCGCCCGCACATCATAAATGCTGAAGCGAGTTGCATGCCCCGATCTTTGGTGGCCACGTAAAAAGTATCGAGCGCGGAGTAGGTTTCCTGATAGGGCTGAGCATCAAGGATTTGCTTGCGGATGAGCAGAAAAATCACTGCCGGTATCAGCATCAGGGCCGATACACGGGCATTTGTGTTGGCAGAAATATCATCGCGGAAAAACCAGATGGCCAGCGGGAACACGGCGAGCAGCGTGATCGCGCTTTCTTTGGAAAATAGCGCCAGGCCGTACAGCAGCACGGCCGCCACCAAGTGTTTCACGTTTTTACTGTCCAGATGCTGCCAAAGCATGTAAAACGCTCCCGTGCTGAACAGCAGCGAGAGGATTTCGTCGCGGCTTTTGGTGTTGGCCACTACCTCGGTATGCACCGGGTGGGCCATGAACAGCAGCACGGCCATCGCTACCAGCGCGGGTGGCTGATTCACCAGCACCCGCCGCCAAGTGACCCACAACAGCCAGCCCGTGAAAGCGTACAGCAGCACGTTGATGACGTGACCGGGCATCGGGTTGTCGGGCCAAATTTGCCACTCCAACGCGAACATAACCAGCGGAATAGGTCGATAGAGCGAGCCTGGGCTGCTCCAAGCGCCATAGCGGTATTCGGTGCTGAAAATGAGTTTGAGCGACTCCCAGTTGAGGCCGCTTTTCACCACCCAGTTTTCCTTGATGGCAGAGTAATCATCCAGACACCAGATGTGGCCAAACGTGTTGGTATACAGGAGGAAGCCCATCGCGGCAGCCAACAGGCCCACGAGCCAACTGCCCGGAATGGATGAGGCATCGGATGCAATCGCTTGCGCCGGTTGCCGGGCAGGCGGCGGCGTTTTTTTGATGGGTTGGATGGGACGCGGCGGCGGAGCGGGGCGGTTGGGTTTGTTTTTCGCCATGAGGAAGTTGAAACAGTAGGTTCAAATGCAGGGCGAAAGTAGAGAAGTTGCCGCATTTGGCCATTGATTCTGCTCAACAGTAAACCCGCAGGTCGGTCTATATGGATGAAAAAATCTACGGTTTCTAAAAACTAACCTCACCCATGCCTGCTTCCAAATGGGTCACTTTGGCACCAAGACTGCCCCCTATTTGGTGTAAAGTCGAAATTTTAGCCCCAGTTGGTAGAGTCACCCAGTTTTCCCAAGTGGCCGAAAGGCCGCCAAGGGGCAGGATTTTTACCCACATTTCGTAGTTGACCGGAAGCCCGTTGTCGTCAAGTTCCCACAGATAAGAATCTCCGGGCGTGACCCCTCCTTCCAGATACTGGATTTTCAGACCCATTTTCCCGTTTTCGAGCGGTACAAGGCTGCGCTGGGTCCCCACATCGAAGGCTTTGGCAGGTGCGTTGAGCCAAAAACTATCGTTACAAAACCTCGACCAAGCCGATTTAAGGGCTTCCTCAGCAGCCTCGCCATGCAACTCAATGCCGTTTTTGAATGCTGACCCACGTTGGTCAGCCGTGTGAAGCACCACCCTGAATTCCTCCCAAATGACCTGCGCCCGGCCATTTTTTTTGTCCCAAACAATCGAATTTCGGTCTGCGTAAGTCCATTTTACCCAATCCGTGCTGTCCCAAGCGGGTTTGTTGATGGCTTGCAGCATCTTTTGAGCGAGTTGGTCGGCTGCCTGGCCCGATTGCCCAGGTGGATTTTTTTTGTTGAAGGCAAAAAAGGAGACTACCAGCAAAACAGATAGCACGGCGAATACGCCAAGCGTATATTTGAAAAACTTTTTCATGAAAATCTAAGATTACCCAATGGCCACTCCAAGAGTGGTGGGGCGCATGGAACACGGATTTCTCAAAACCGTTGCAACGCCTGCATCAGCCGCTCTGGCAATTCTTCCCGGCAGGCGGCTTGATAATCTTGGTACGAGCAAGGCACCAAGCGGTGCCGCTCATGTTTCCGCTTCGTTGGTACCGGCACCTGCATCCACCAGCGGCCGCTGCGGGTGCTTTTCCAGAAGGTGAGTTGGTAGTTTAGTTTCCTGAAATCCACAATGTACTCCGTCAGGCCTGTCGTCGCCACCGGGTAGTCGCCCTTGCGGGCAAACAGGCCTTCCAGAAAATACCACACCATCTGGGCCGACACTTGCGCTGTTTGCGCGTCGCGGTCTAAGTCGCGCTGGTAGCCGTAGAGGCCAAACGAAGTCAGTTTGTCGCTCATGCCCGCGTAGCGGCAGAGTTGGCAAGCCTCCTCGGTGGTGAAGCCCGAAGGCGATGCGCTTGACACGCCCGGCGACTCGCTGTGCTTCAAGGCCGAAAGGTGAAAAGCCAGCAGATCAGCATCTCGCAACACCGGCTCCGCCTCTTCGATGGAGGCCCGTGAGCGACCCAGGCGCAGCGAGTCGAAGTTGTTTTGGGCCAAAAACTGCACGAATTCGGGTAAAATTTGATGAATCTGGTAGCCCACCAGCCCAAAATGGAAGAGCAGCGGGTGGCGTGGCATCAACACTTGGGTGTACACCTCCAAGTGGCTGCCGCAGCGGAACCGCTCGTCCACTACCGCCAAATTGACCAAGCCCTTCGCCTCTTGGTAGGCCATAAATTGTGCTCGCGCCAGATCATCGTTGCTGCCCAAAATGATCGGCACCACCTTGCCAGACAGCAATTCGTACACCACCGGGATGAGCAGCGCGGCATCGGCTTTGCGCAAATTGCCCAAGTCCGCCACACTGCCAGCGGGAAAAGCACCCGCCGTGCGGTACAGTTGCGCCCGTACCTCGTTGGCTTCTTTTTCACCCGCACCGAGGATGACGGCTTTCACTTTTTTTAGATCGGGCAAGTTGTCGGCGGTGTGCAGCAGGAGGTTTTTGCCCAACGCGCCCGCTGGGAGCGCGTCCACATGGTGTTTCAGGAAAGTCGCGGAGAGCGGCTTCGTCCAGTTTTGAAGCATAGAAGTGCGAGGTGTAGTTTGGGCCAAAGGTAGTGCGGGACATTTTTAAACACATAGGCACATAGAAAACAGAGTCTTTTCTTCCTGAAAATCAAGAAACTATGTTGCCTATGTGCCTATGTGTTTAAAAATGTCCGCCCCTTCACAGCATTTTCACGTCCTCCAATTTGATGTGTACCGTACGCTGCTGCTGTGTCCGCTCCGGGATGTCGCCGCTCGCGCCTTCCAGCCGCAGCACCCCGCGCGGGCAAACCGTCGAGCAAATGCCGCAGCCCACACAACTGGACCGCACGATGTCTTGCCCTTTTTGGGCGTAGGCCCGCACATCGATGCCCATCTCGCAGTGGGTGGAGCAGTTGCCGCAACTGATGCACTGCCCGCCGTTGGTGGTGATGCGAAATTTGGAGGCCTTTTTTTGCCACATACCCAGCCACGCGGCCATCGGGCAACCAAACCTGCACCACACGCGGCTGCCCATGAGCGGGTAAAAACCCACACCGACCACGCCGCTGAACGCCGACCCGATGAGGAAGGAATAACTTTTGTAAAAACCCTCCGATGCGCTACCGAGGATGCCGCGACCAGTAGCCACGTTGATCCACAGCAGGGCCGTCATACCGACGGCAAACACCAACACCGAGTGAATCATCCAGCGCTCTATCTTCCACGCTTTCAAGGACTTGTCGGACAAATGGCGAAATGGATCACCCGCTGTTTCGGCCAAGCCACCACAACCGCACACCCACGAGCAGTACCACCTTTTTCCAAAAAAATAGGTCAAAATGGGGGTGCCGACAAAGAACATCGCCAACCCAAACAGGAAAAAATAGGTGCCGATGGAGGTCTGCGATTGCCAACTCCAAGTGTCGGGCGAGGCGTTGCTGTACGAGAGCGGCCAGAAGTAGGTGAAGTAAAGTTCGGGTTGTTGCATCCGCAGCAATAGCCCCGGAATCAGGAAGGAAAAACCCAGTTGGAAGAACATCACCGACACGGTGCGCACCAATTGGTACTGGCTGTGGCGGTATTTGTAGATGAACCGCACGCCCATCACCAACACCAAAATGGTGTAAAACGAGCCGTACACGAACCACTGATCGGCAGCCTTGTGCCGAAATATTTGGCTGAACGGATCGAACAACTGAATCAGACCAGCCATGTACTGCGGTGCCCAGTACAAGCAGACGTAGAATTCCGTCAGCACGATGCCCACTAACCAGCCCCACACGCCACGAGCCGAGAGGCTGCGCATCCACACGGCCAACGAGTTGGTATTTTGGCTGAAATCGGCCCGCTCATCGCGCAGAAAAAGCCAAAGCCCGGTGATGAGCACGAAAAAAAATACCAGCGTCAGCGGCTCGGCGGGCAGGGTGTGGTGCCGCAGCCCTTCGTACAGGATGTAGGGCACAGAGATGCCCAGCATGGCCAAACCCAGTTTTTGCAGGGGCGTGGTGAGCATCGGGTTGGGGGTGGCGAG
This sequence comes from Saprospiraceae bacterium, assembly GCA_043718855.1. Lineage (GTDB taxonomy): Bacteria > Bacteroidota > Bacteroidia > Chitinophagales > Saprospiraceae > M3007. Next base: position 9,902 of record JAYSUY010000744.1, read on the forward strand.
GGAGAGGCTTTCCATAATTTTTGAATGTGGTCAATGTGGGGAAATGTGGTCAATGTGTTGCGTTAAAAAATCCGCGTTGCGCAGCATCCGCGTCATCCGCGTTCCAAGAACCTCAATACCGCCGACAGCCCGCGTTTTTGTTTTAACATCAGGTTGCGCCCCATCTGGCGGTTGTACAGCGCCACCAGTTCGGCCTCGTGTTGTGGGTAAAACTCCGGATCGAAATTGGCGAGGCCGAGGCGTTGCAGCACTGCTTCGATGTGCGCCTTGTCCCGAATCCATTTTTCACAGACCTCGTGGCGGTAGCGCACACCCATGAGGTTGAAGCCCGTCACGCTGTCCGATTCCTGCTCGTAGTTGATGCGGATAGCCCTCTTGCCGTCGGGGTGTTCCCAGTACAAAGTGGATTGTCCGTCAGGCAGTTGTGCCCGCACGTCGCCGTAGACTTGGTACTCGATGTCGAAAAATTTGGCGGAGTTGAACCAGATTCCGGGGGCGTAGGCTGTTTGCTGTTTGCCGTTTGTTGTTTGCTGTTCTGCCACGATGTTGTGCGCCACCGTTTCGCCCATCATGCGCCCGGTGTACCATACGGCCTCAATGGGCCGACGACCGGGCGGCGGTTGGCGGAGTTCCACACAGTCGCCAGCGGCATACATGTCGGGCAGGTTGGTTTGTAAAAACGTGTCCACGAGGA
>JAYSUY010000745.1:0-3699 GCA_043718855.1 Saprospiraceae bacterium
CGAAGCGACCATAGGCTCCAGATAGTGTGCTATGGCAACCCCTGCGTAGGCCCCTTCGATGATGCTGATCAGCGTGATGCCGATCTGCATAGCCGAGAGATAGTTGTCAATGTCGTCAAGCAAAGCAAGCGCGATGGCGGCGTTGCTGTTGCCCTTCATTTTTTCTCCTTCGAGGCGGGAGCGTTTGGCAGTGAGGAGGGCAATTTCGCCCAGCACGAGAAAACCGTGCAGGACAATCAGTACGAGTACTATGGCAATTTCCATGTGCAAGTGGCTACAGCTGCGGTTGGTTCGGTCGCGCCGGGCGGAGTGGCGGTGCGCACAAGCCTTAATAGGAGCCGTTCGTTTTTTGGTCAAAAACTGGACTGCCTTCTGTCTTGCGAGCCGTTCACAGGGGCCTCGGTCAGCGTAGCAAAGTTGAAATTTTGTTAAAAAACGACAAAAGGACGACGCGACACCTTGTTCTGAATGTGGGGCAAAAGTACCGTTTTCGTCCAGTTTGTTGGGGAAATTTGAAATGGTTGCCTCGGTTGCGAATTAAAAAGTGTTAAAACCGGAAAAAAATTTCTGGCTGCGGTTATTGGCAACATACTTTTGACCGCACAAAGCCACTACGAAGTGGCCACGTTCATTTCACCAACTCAATTTCCTGCGTATCGATTTTTAACTTGTACACCGTTTAAATTTCTTCTTAATTTAACTGGTAAATCAGCAAACCCACGTTGCTCATGCAAGTTATATCGATGCTCAATGATCAGGAATTGATCGCCCGCTATGTAGATGGTGATGAACACGCCTTCGAAACGCTACTCAAGCGCTACAAAGCGAAAATCTACACTTCCATTTACCTTTTCGTGAAAGATCAGGCACTCGCCGAAGATATCTTCCAAGAGGTTTTCATCAAAATCATTGACACCCTCCGCAAGGGCAAGTACAACCACGAAGGCAAATTCGTGCAGTGGGCCATGCGCATTTCGTACAACATGTGCGTGGACTACCACCGACGCAACAAGCGCCGGGCGCACATCAACCCTTCGGAAGATTTCGATATTTTCGACATCCTCCGGGTGGGCGACGAAACAGCCGACTCGCTCATCATGCGCAGCGAAACCCACAACCGCGTCCGCCGCCTCGTGGACGGCTTGCCAGCCGAGCAGCGTGAAGTGGTCATCCTGAGACACTACGCTGATATGAGTTTCAAAGAAATTGCCGCGTTGACCCGCGTCAGCATCAACACGGCACTCGGCCGGATGCGCTACGCCCTCATCAACATCCGCAAGATGATGGCCGAGCGAGAAGTTGTATTGCAGTAAGCGCAAACAAGTGTGGCACACCTTTGAGGTGTGCCACACTTGTTTGAGTCGCTTACCTTCGCCCTATGCAACAACTGCCCGATACTCCTCCATCGGACTATACCCTCCGCGGTCACATCCCCGCTCTCGACGGCCTACGTGGGCTGGCGATTGCGCTGGTGATGGTCAGCCACTTCATCATCAAGCAATTATTTACGGACGAATCCACCTACAGAGTCGTGCAAAGCGGCTGGCTCGGGGTGGATTTGTTTTTTGTGCTGTCGGGTTTCCTCATCACGGGCATCCTCTCCGACTCGCGGGAGCGGAAGGAGGGGTACTGGTCGCGCTTCTACCGGCGGCGTGTACTGCGGATTTTTCCGCTCTACTATTTCAGCGTGATCTTGGTGTGGCTCACCGCTTTGTTTTTGGAGAAAAACCCCGCGCCCTTGCAAGGCTACGACTCGTTTGGGTGGTTTTTTGCCTTTGCACCCAACTTGGCGATGGCCTTAAAAGGCGACTGGCTGTACCACAGTCACATTTTCAGCCTCAACCACATGTGGTCGGTGGCAGTGGAGGAGCAATTTTACATCCTCTGGCCATTCATCGTCCGGTTTCTCCCCCCTCGTTTGCTGCTGCTGCTCTGCGCCTTGATGGTGCATTTCAGCGTTGACCTCCGCCACTGGACGGACACGGCTTTCAGCACCAACGGCGGTTGGTCGCTGGCTTCGTATATGCTGCCCTACTGCCGTATGGACGGGCTGGCTGCAGGGAGTTTCCTCGCAGTGTTCTTGCGCCTCGGCTGGCAGCAGTTCGTGCCTTTTGACCGCTGGGTCGTCCGTATCCTGCTCGTCTGGTCGGGCTGGCGGATGTTGGATGCCGTCGCATTGGGTAGTACGCAGTACCTCGGCACTTTGTCAGCACTGACGTTTGCCTCGCTGCTCTACCTTGCGCTCAACCCGCATCCTTCTGCATTGGTGCGCCGCATCTGCGAAAACAACTTTCTACGTCACCTTGGACAATTCAGTTACGGCCTATATGTGTTCCACGAAATGTTCAAAATCGCTTGGGAGAAAGGATTTGGGAATTGGTTGCTGACCAGTGGCTGGCACCCGGTGGCGATGCAGACCACTTTTATCTTGTTGGCCTTTGGCGGGAGTTACCTCGCCGCGCGGGCGAGTTGGGCGCTGATCGAGCGGCCTTTTTTGAGGTTGAAAGAGCGGGGGTGATACTTCTCGCTCTCGTCAACCTATACGCGTAGGCTTAGATTCTATCGGACGTCGATACTTGACGGAGGACGAACTAACCCACAAATAAATTTGGCTCAATTACGATACCAAGTGGCTGTTCTCAATCACGAATTTATTCGTGGGAAATGGATAGAAATGATCTGATGCAAAACCGATACATCGGTTTACAGAGGGCTTTGGAGGAAAAACCGATACATCGGTTCAGTTTTGACTCCATTGTTTAACACCCATGAATAAAATTCGTGGGTTGAAGACAATCTCACCTTGGAATCAAAATTGAGCCATAAATTTAAGGAAAGCCTTGTAAGAGTCCCTATTGCTTTTAACAATTATCAGTATCAAGTACCTATAGATCAACGTCCTAGCATTCTTTAGGCGCAGCCCTCCATTTTCCATATTGTCCAATAAAAAAAGCCCCCCTCCTACTTTAGGAGAGAGGCCATCCCAAAAACCGATTTTAAAGTATGTTTAAAATCGATTCCCAGCGATTCTTCTGCGGCTTGGCTCGCCGCCTTATCAGGGGTGAGGAGTGAGGAGTGAGAGGCGTGAGGCCTGTGCCTCGTTCCCTCACCCCTCACCTCTCGCTCCTTACTTGGTCTGGATCATTTTCTTCGTCGCAGAGTCCGTCGAAGTCTCCACTTTGTAGTAGAGCACACCGGCAGCACCAACCGAAGCACGATCAAGTGATACGTTGTTGTAGCCCTTAGCGAAGTCACCTTTCTGCACGAACAGTGCGCGGCCCGACTCGTCAAACACCGTCAAAGTTGCCGTAGCAGCCTCTGGCAAGTGGAAACCGATGAAGGTCTTCGACACAAATGGGTTCGGCTGGTTCTGGTACAACTCGAAACCAACACCAGTGATCACACCGCTGTTGAAGCGAAGTGCAACTTCCTGACGCTCATTGCCCAATGTGTAAGCCTCTGCTTTCGTGATGCGGCTCGACAGGCCAAGCATTTCGCTCAACTGGCCAGCCTTCGCAGCGCGGAACTTCACCGTGAACTCTTGTGCGCCATCGATCGAAACCGTCAGAGCATCAGCGTGTTGCATACCGAAGTTCGCAGCAGTCACCTTGCCTGCCTCCACGATGTCAGACACCGTCAAGCCATTCAGGTTCATCGTCATCTGGTAGCCCTGCGATGCAGTGGCTGCCTTTAACGATA
>JAYSUY010000746.1:0-3698 GCA_043718855.1 Saprospiraceae bacterium
ACATCCCGCGTCGGGCCGAGAACAGGTACGACCCCTTGTTTTTGGCAAATTTTCCATCGGTGTAAACCCGGGCGTTCATCATGCTCAGCCCGACGGAGGTATGCCGTTCGTTATCCGCGATTTGCTTGGTTTTCATGTTGAACACCCCGCTTTGGCGGTTGCCGTATTCGGCAGAAAAACCGCCCGTCATCAACTCAATCCCCTGCACCGTTTCGATGTCCACGATGCTAAAAAGCCCACCGCTGATATCGCGTTGGTGGAAGGGGTCGTAGAGTTCCATGCCGTCAAGCGTCATCAGCACCTCGTCGCTCTCGCCGCCCCGGATGGTGAATTTGGAAGAAAAATCGGTGGAAGAAATCCCCGGCAGCCGCGCCACGGCGCGGGTGATGTCTTCGCCCCACGACATATTTTTGATGTCCTCGCCAGAGAGCGTGAGCCGCGAGGGGCTGGGGCTGCCCAGAATGGAAAAACTGCCCGGCGAAACCGTCACCTCTTTCAGCGTGATGCCGCTTTCCGCCATCTCGATTTTGCCGAGGTCAAGCACTTGGTTGGCTTCCAGCCGCAGGTTTTCTTTCTTTTGTTGGGCGTAACCCAAATAGGAAAACATCAGGGTGTACGTCCCGGCGGGCAGTTTTTCAAGTTTAAAAACGCCCTGCGCGTCGGTGGCCGCGCCGAGGCTTTCACCTTCAATGGCCACCGTTGCGAAGGCCAGAGGCTCCTGCGTTTTTTTGTCCACGACCGTGCCTTTGATGGTGGCGTTTGTTGTGGCGGTGCTGGTTTGAGCGGTCGTTGCTTGGCCCAAAAACAGGCAAAAAAGCAACAGCACACCCGCTGATTTGATGTTCGCTTGCATGGTAGAGTAGAGAAAAAGCGGAAGTGAAGAGGTGACATCTCCGAGGCACGAGGAGGTGTCATCTCGGAACGGCACCTCGGAACGGTAGGAACATGAGCCGACATTTCGGCCTGTTTTTGAGATGTCACCTGCCTCGTGCCTCAGCAGATGACACCTCAAAAACCCTACTGAATGTCAATCAGCAGCAGCTCCTCCCCATCCTCCACGTGTACGATTTTGACGTAGCCCACGCCCGGCGCGTAGTATTTGAACTCGTCCGCGTCGCGGTCGAGGCGCGTGAAATTGGAGGTCTTGATGCAGTTCGTGAACGTGCCGTAGGGCACGGTGACGGTCAGCCCGACCTCCTCCACCTCGGCCTCGTCCTCGGCTTCGCCCCACAGGTATTCTTCCTGAAAATGGTCGCCCACCTTCGGGCTGGCGCCCATGATGATGCCCGGCAGCGCGCCGTTCAGGCCAGCCTCCCAGGCCCCATGGTGGTCTTTGAAAGCGCCCGTCGTGTGGTCATAGTTGTCCACGTCCTCGCCCATGTACCAGAGGTTGCCCGCGTTGTCCTGCGCAAACCAGTCGTAGGTTTCTTCGATGACGATGCCCTTGAGCCACACCTTGTCGTGTACCACCGCGCAGTTGATGCCCATGATGACCTTGTTGCCAGCCAGCCGCTTCACCTCCACGCGCTGCAAGCCCTCGGCGGTCTGCGATTCGTAGATGTAGGTTTTTCCCGACTCGAACAGGCGGTAGGGGTTGGTCAGGTTGGTCGGGTTGGAGAAGTTTGCCGGCTTGATGTCGGGGGCGTAGCCGCCCTCCGTGCGCACCAGTTCCTCCACCTGATTGCCAGAGACTTTGAGCACTTTGACCACGCCGACCTTCGGGGCGTACCACTTGAACTCCTCCGCGCCGGGGTCCAGTTCCGTCCAGTTGCGGGTCTTCACGCAGTGAATGAACGAGCCGAACTTGGTGCTCACCGCCTCGTTCACCGCCACCACTTCGGCTTGGTCTTCGGCCTCGTTGAAGTAATATTCTTCGCGGTATTTTATGCCCACCTGCGGGGCGGCGAGCATGACGATGCCCGGTTTTGCGCCGTCCACGCCCGCTTCCCATGAGCCAGCGTTGTCCTTGAAACTGCCGTCGGAATTGAAGTTCACCACCTTCTCGCCGAAGTACCACACATTGCCCGCGTTGTCCTGCGCGTGCCAGTCGTAGGTTTCTTCAATCAAAGTTCCATTCAGCCACACCCGGTCGTGGATGACGGCGCAAGTGATGCCCTGCACCACTTTGGTCTCGTCAATCCGCACCTTCTCGATTTTCTCCAAGCCGTCCGGAGTCTGGCTTTCGAGGATGTAGGCTTTCTCAAACTCGTGCGGCCAGTAGGGGTTGGTGAAATTGGTGGGGTCGGAGAAATTCGACAGTTTCACGTCGGGGTTGTAGCTGCCGTCAATCACCCGCAGGGGGTCTTTTTTGCAAGCAGCGAAAAGGCATAGCGATGCCAAGAGCAGGATGAGTGCTTTTTTCATGGTAGAGAAAATTTAAGTTTTTGAAAATTTTGCGGAACGCTGTTCTATCGAACGCGGTGTGTGGCTGTTTAGGGTTCCATCGCCAATACGGGTGTGGCTGCGCAAAACGCTGCGTGGCATCGGTCGTGCAGTGCCAAAAATGCGCATCATCCCAAATTCACCCGCTTGACCGCAGTCGTGCCAGCCCTCCGCCAGCCCATCAGCGTCAGCCACCCAAACCCCACCGCGTTGAGCGTCCCGTGCCACACCTTCATGTTCGGGATGTTCACCCAAGCCAGCGGCAGCGAAAACCGCATGGCATACAGCGAAGCCAACGCCGCGCCCACCAGCAAACAGCCCGCAGCAGCCAACCAGCACCACCGCGCAGCAGCCGGGTGCTTATTTTTCCCGAAAAAAAGCGCGACCTGCCGTGCTGCCACGCCTACGGCAAATGCGGCAAAAAAACCGCCCGCCACCTGCTCCGTCAGCGGCGGAAAACCCAACTGGGTCATCGTGATGCCCGCCGCCACGAGCGGCATGCCCAGCAGCGTCGCCACCGCCAGCAAGCGGTTTGCCGTGCTGGGTTTTTCCTGAAAAAGACAGCGGACCGCCACCGCCAGCACAAAGCCGGCCACATGAAAGTGCGCCGCTGTGAGGCCCGTGATCACCGCATCGAAGCCCAGCGGCCCGATGCCCGCCAAGAAGCACATCGCCCAGCCCGCGCCGGTGGCCCAGTAGCCGAGCGCAACGGCCCGAAGCACATTCAGCCAAGAAAAGTCCTTGTAAACCAATAAGTTGACCATCGCCTCCACCGTCAGCCAAGCCGCCAGTAGGAAGTAAGGCAGCGCAAAAAAAATTGCTGCTGGAGCCGGATACAGCCCGTAGCCCACCGCCAAGCCCACCGCCACTGCCCAGTACCAACGGCCCTGTGGCAAGCCCAGCAGATGCAGCCCCATCGGCACCAGTGCCAGCGCAGCAAACACCACCAACGCGCCTTCCCAGTGGGAAAGCAGGAACTCCCGCTCCACTAAAAGCAGGAACAGGAGCCAAGCGGCGAGGGGCAAGAAGGGTTTCATAGCTCCTGATTTTGTAAGCATTTTTATGAGCCGCAGAGCGGCGAAATATTTGTAGCCTTTTGCGGCCCAATGACTCGTTGGAGGTGCAGCGCACCGTCATCTCTCGCGGTGCGCTGCACCTCCAAACTTGATTTTAGGAACGGGTGAACAATAACTTGTCAATTTGAGGCGATTCATTTTAACCCAAACGGCCCATCTTTTTGATTAAATAGCCCCACTATTCGCACAAAAAGATAGTTGTCTGAGCAAAAACTAACCTACCTGAAACTCACAAGTTAT
>JAYSUY010000747.1:0-1356 GCA_043718855.1 Saprospiraceae bacterium
GCTACAAATATTTTGGTGCGCTGCACCATTTTTCAGAACCAATCGGCCCTGCCCGTTGGGGCCGGGGCCGGGGGTGGGGTTGCGGGGGGAAGAAAAAAGACAAGCCGCCCGCGCTGTGGGGAGTTCGACTTGTCTTTTTAAAATAAGTACCTCACCAAAATTAATTTAGGTTGTCTCGCAAAGGAGCAAAGGTGCAAAGCATTCAGAGTCAAAACTTTGCGCCTCTGCGAGACATTTGTGTCGTGGAGGGGAAATGAGTGCTGCTTACTTCTTCGCCGGCATCTCAAAAATCTTCTCGTCCACTGTCGGGTTGAGCGTCACGGCGGTGATCGTGATGGTAGAGTTGCCCATCATCGGGTTGGCCTGCTGCATGGTGAAGGGAAACACCATGCCATCCTGCGTTTTGAAATTGGAGTAAACCGTAGCGGCTTCCACCTGCTTGCCGTCCACTTCCTCCACCTGGATGCTTTTGATCTGGTAATAGGTAGCCGGGTCAAAAAAGCAGTACTCGACTTTTTTGTTGCCTTTGTCGATCTTGATTTTCTGTGTCTCGGTGCCGTCCACGTCTTCGGTACCGACGTACTCCACGGTGTAGCCCTTCTCCTTGTAGCCCACCAGCGCACCATCCACATCGGTCATCTCTTGCATGGATTTTACTTGGTCAGCAGTCATCGGCTCTGGGTCTGTTTTGCCTGCGAAGGGGTTGGTGCTCCAGCCCTTGTCACCGCTAATGGCCGAACTCTGGGTCATGCCCATCACCGCCACATCCATACGAATGGCTTTGTCGCGCACAATGGTCATGCTCATCTCGATGGTCATGTTGGGCGCACCATCGGCACTGATCTTGGCTTCATTTTTCATGGTGGCTACTTTGGCCAACTTGTCGCCACCCGTGGCTGCGATGTGCTTGGCGATGAGTTCTTCAGCGGTTTGGGCTTGGGCGAATGCACCCAAAAAGAGGGAAAATGCTGCGAAAAAGAGCGTTTTCTTCATTGTTGAAATTGATTTGGAAAAAGATGATGCCGTAACGGCTGGTGAATAACAGGGACAAAACACCGGACTACGCCGTCTGTTTACCGGAAAAATTAGATGAGAAAGTGTGCTGGAAGGATGAAAGCCGGGATTTCGACATTAGACCTCTTTCGACATTCGCGCTGAGTTGTGTCATTTAGAGGCACAGCCGAATCCCTGATGCCTATGCGAACACTTTCGAGGTTCGCTACGCTTTGTAAGTACTACGATACAAATGTCTCGCAATATGAGTCATCCCGGAGTTTGTGACGAAAGGTGCGTAGCACTAAAATCTTTGTAGAACTTGACAATCAGCCATTGATGAGGTGCGTAGCACCGGAATGG
>JAYSUY010000748.1:0-3691 GCA_043718855.1 Saprospiraceae bacterium
CCCCACACCCTTTTGGAGAGGGGCCGGGGGTGAGGCCACCCATTCCCACGCCTGCAACACGGTCGCCAAGTTTTTAGCCTGAAATGGCCCAGCAGCCTGCACTTCCAATCCTTCGAGGTAAGGTTTTTGATCTTTAAAAACGTCGTAAATAGTTGATTCCCAGGATTGATGCTCCCGCTCCACCGCCTGAAAATGTACATCGGCGAAGACGATGGGGGCGAAAACTTCTGCGGCTTTTTTCAAAAAAATGGGAGCCGACTCTGGGTGTGTTTCGCCGATGACTACGGGGATGCCGGGCTTGATGATGCCCGCTTTTTCGGCGGCGATGAGCGGTAGGGTGTCGCCCAGCAGGTTCATGTGGTCGTAACTGATGTTGGTGATCACGCTCAGCAAGGGTGTGATGATGTTGGTGCTGTCGAGCCGCCCGCCGAGACCGACTTCGATGATGGCGATGTCCACCTGCTCAGCAGCGAAAAAATCGAAGGCCATCGCTACCGTCAGTTCAAAAAACGAAGGCTGGATTTCTTCGATGCGCGCGCGGTGCTGGGCCACAAAGTCCGCCACCCGCTGACGGGGGATATACTGCCCGTTGATTTTGATGCGCTCTCGAAAATCTTTGTAGTGCGGGCTGACGTAGAGGCCGGTTTTTAGCCCCTGGCCCTGACACAGCGCAGCCAGCATGTGGCTCACAGAGCCTTTGCCGTTGGTGCCGGCCACATGGATACTGGCAAACCGCTGGTGCGGATTGCCCAAATGCTCGCACAGGGCAAGGGTGTTGGTCAGATCATTTTTGTAAGCCGCCGCGCCCACACGATGATACATCGGTAGTTGGGCGTAGAGGTAAGCGAGCGTAGCAGAGTAGGTCACTGGGTTGTGCTTTTGAGCGGCAAAAAACGGGATTCTTTTGCCGCCAGCGTATCAACCTCGGTCGTGATTTTATTCCCCTCGCTTCAAAAACTTGCCCGTCGCTAAGCGAATGCCGTCCTCCGAGCGGAACTCTACGAAGTACAGCCCCGCCACAAGGTCGTCCAGCGGGATAGGGGTGTCTTGGCCCGGTTCGGGCAGCGGAATGGTGCGGGTCAAGCGGCCCAGTGGGTCGAAGATGGAGGCAAATGCCACTTTTTCCCGCACATCGGCTTCCAAGCGGAACGATACGGAGGAGCGGGCTGGGTTGGGATACATGACGGCTTGTGCGGGATCGCTGCCGTAGCGTACCGCAACGGTTGGCGAGAAGTCCTCGGAGCCATCGAAGTCCACCGAGCGGAGGCGATAGTAGTCCAAACCAGGCAGCGGGGTCACATCCGTGAAGTGGTAGTCGCTGCGGCTTTCGGAGTAACCGACTGCTGCATGGTCGTGGATGGATTCCCAGCGGAGGCCATCGCCACTGCGCTGCAAATCAAAGTGTTCCACATCGCGCTCTTGCTGTGTGGCCCATTGCAGGGCAATGCCTTCACGGACTTTCTGACCTTGAAACTGGAGCCAAGTGAGGGGCGAAGAGGTGGTGACTTGAAAGCGGATTTTGGTAGGGTTGGCCAGCGTGATGGAGTAGTAGTAACTGCCGCTACCCTGACACACGTTGGGATCCACCAAGCCGTTGGGAAACCTGGAAGACAATTGCCGCCCTGGGTGAGGCAAGTTTTGGTCGCATTGCAAGGTGGCGTTGATGGCGCAAGGGGTGCTTTCGTCGCCCACGTCATGCAAGTCCATTTCGATGTAAAACTCGAGGTAGTAGGTGTCGTTGCCCAAGCCTTCCAACACGTCCAAATGGGGAGAGAAAGTGTTGGACCAGTTTTGCTGCTGCGTGGCGGTATAGCAGGTGTTGGGGTCAAGCGAGTTTTCGGGAGACATGGTGACCGAGAAGTAGTTCGGTGGATTGGACGAAGAAGTGGAGTAAATGCGGTAGTAAAACGTCACGTTGTCCACTCGGTCGAAGTAGGCGCACCGAGGATGCGCTTTCACCACTTTGACGTGGAAATAGTTGACAACTCCGGCGTTATAGAATGCCACTCCGTTGGGTATAGTGATGAAATATGCGCCGTTGGACAAGGTGCTTGGTCCAAATACTACGTTTTTCTCAGCACCGCTCGCGTAGATGTCCACGATCATTTCAAATGCGTCGCTGCTGATGAGGTTGTTGTCGAAGCCATCGGCGGCTTGGGTCTCTTGGGCAGAAAAGAGGAGCAAAAAAATCAGGAAGTGCAGCGTTGTCTTCATCGAAAAGTATGTGTGTTGGTGACTGTTGATTTATGTATCGATTGGTGGAAGGGGGTGAAAAACAACATTACCTCGCCCGCTGCACGGGAAAGTTGGTGGAAAAAGACAGTGAAATGAGGAATGTAAACGGGATCGGGTTGGGAGGAGGGTAGATGGCTGGGATTAAAAACGCCTCAAAGAAACGCTCTTTTTAATAGAAAAAACCTTGCCAGTCTGATTGCCACAAGGAGGAGGGCCTGAAAATTAACAAGGGCATCGCCTTGCGGCGATGCCCTTTATTTTTTCAAGAACCAGTAAGCGGCCAACCAATAACCAGCCAACCAGTCACCAAATTACATCATGTCCATGCCGCCCATGCCTGGGTGGCCGTGTCCGCCGCCACCAGATTTTTTCTCTGGGCGCTCATTGATGACACACTCCGTGGTCAGCACGAGGCCGGCGATGGAGGCAGCATTTTCGAGGGCAATGCGGGTCACTTTGGTGGGGTCGATGATGCCCGCTTTTTTCAGGTCTTGGTATTCGTTGGTGCGAGCGTTGTAGCCGTAGTCGTCTTTTGCATCCAGCACTTTGTGGAACACCAAGGAGCCGTCGACACCTGCATTTTCAGCGATGATGCGGATGGGGGCTTCCAGTGCCTTACGCACGATGGCGATGCCATAGTTTTCATCCTCATTCAAGCCTTTCAGTTTGCCGAGGCTGCCGATGGCCCGCACGAGTGCTACGCCGCCGCCCGGTACGATGCCCTCTTCGATGGCAGCGCGGGTGGCGTGAAGTGCGTCGTCCACACGGTCTTTTTTCTCTTTCATTTCCACTTCGGTAGCAGCGCCGACGTAGAGTACGGCCACACCGCCCGCCATTTTGGCAAGGCGCTCTTGGAGTTTTTCGCGGTCGTAGTCGCTGGTCGTGGCTTCGATCTGTTGCTTGATCTGGCCGATGCGGCTCTTGATGTCTTCAGGTTTGCCTTTGCCGCCCACCACTGTGGTGTTGTCTTTGTCCACCGTGATGCGCTCGCAAGAGCCGAGGTGCTCAAGAGCCGCATTTTCGAGTTTGTAGCCCTGATCTTCGCTGATCACGGTACCGCCAGTGAGGACTGCGATGTCTTCGAGCATGGCTTTGCGGCGGTCGCCGAAGCCAGGGGCTTTCACGGCCACCACTTTCAGGCCAGCGCGGAGGCGATTGACCACCAACACACCAAGTGCTTGGCTGTCAACGTCTTCAGCAATGATGAGCAGCGGGCGACCCGTCTGGAGGCTTTTCTCCAAGATGGGCAGCATGTCCTGCATGTTGCTGATTTTCTTGTCGGTGATGAGGATGTACGGGTTTTCGTAATCAGCCATCATCTTCTCCGCATCGGTGATGAAGTAGGGGCTGAGGTAGCCACGGTCGAACTGCATCCCGATCACTTCCTCCACATAGGTGTCGGTGCCTTTGGCTTCTTCGACAGTGATCACACCGTCTTTAGTGACGCGTTTCATGG
>JAYSUY010000749.1:0-3684 GCA_043718855.1 Saprospiraceae bacterium
CCTCACGGTGACTGCTGCGGCGACGGGCGGCTCCTGCACAGGCAACACTGGCAGCGTCACCACGACGGTGACAGGCGGTACGCCGACCAACTACGCATGGAGTGCGAATGCCAACGGCGCGATCACACCGAACCTGACCAACGTAGCACCAGGTACCTACACCGTGACGGTGACGGCATCCAACGGTTGCACGGGTACAGCATCGGCTACGGTAAGCGCAGGCGGCGGCCTCACGGTAACGACCACTGTCACAGGCGGTTCTTGCGCTGGCGGCGCGGCCACCATCACCACAACGGTGACTGGCGGCACCCAGCCCATCACTTACCTCTGGAACAACGGCCAGACGACAGCCAACTTGACCAACGCAGCCCCAGGTACTTACACCGTCACGGTGAAAGATGCCAACGGTTGCACAGGTACAGCACAGGCTACGGTTAGCACGGGCAGCGGCCTCATCCTCACGACGGCGAACATCTGCGCACCCGCTTGCGGCATGACCGATGGACGCTTCGTGCTGCTGGTGGCTAACGGCACTGCGCCTTACACTTACGTTTGGACGAAAAACGGCACTGCCCAGACCGGTACAGGTACTGGCCAGTCGCCGTTCAACATCAACGGCCTCACGGCTGGCACCTACACGGTGAAAGTGACCGACGCGAACGGCTGCATGAGCACCATCGAAGTGGTCATCCCGAATCCTTCGGGCGTAATCATCTCGGCTGACCTCATCTGCGGTTCCACTTGTGGTGCTTGCGACGGTTGTGTGCAAGTGACGGTGCTGTTCGGTTCGCCGACCTTCACCTACAACTGGACCAACGGTACGGCTACGGGCAGCGGCACTTCGGCCAGCCCGCAGTTCAGCATCAAAAACCTCTGCGGCGGCTCCTACTCCATCACGGTGGTGGATGCCAACGGCTGTCAGGGCGTGATCACCACAGTGGTGCCTAACCTGAGCATCCTGAATGCGACGGTGACGACCACCGGTGTTTCGTGTACCAATGCCAACGCTGGTGCCATCACGGTCAACGTGGCGGGTGGCGCACCGAATTTCACCTACACTTGGGATAACGGCATCACAACGGGCAGCGGCACGGGTACGGCCAATCCGTTCACGCTCAGCGGCTTGACGGCAGGCAACTATGTGATCACGGTCACGGATGCCAGCGGATGCCAAGCCATCGTGAATGCATCGGTGGGCGGCAACCTCGGCGGTCAGGCGTTCAACGACTTCCAGACTGACGGCTTGTTCGACAGCACGGACGTGGCACTGCCGGGCATCAAAGTTTACCTCTACGCCTGCAACAACTCGGTGCCGGTGGACTCTGCGGTGACCGATGCTGACGGCAAGTACCTGTTTGCAGGGCTGAACAACTACCCGTACCGTGTCGAGTTCTCGGCAGCAGCATTCCCTTGGTTGAAGCCTTCGTTCCACGGAGCGGACAACGGTACCTCGGTACAGTTCCACCAAACGGCGGACTGCGACGCGGGTGTGGGCTTCTACAATCCAGACGACTACTGCCAGAACAAGCCGAACATCGCGTTCTCGGCCTTCGCACAAGGCCGCGCCGATCTGGTGGACGGTACTTCGGTGGGCTGGTTCCCATACGACGCACAGAACCGCGACGATGTGTACAACAAAGTGATGGCGAAAGACAGCGTCATCGGATCCGTGTGGGGTCTCGCTTATGACCGCGCCAACCAGTACATGTACGCTTCGGCCTTCCTGAAGCGTCACGTGGGTCTCGGCAAATTGGGTCTCGGTGGCATCTACCGCATCGATTACAATGGAGCAACGCCGACGGTGAAAGCCATCTACACAGTGCCCAATGTGGGTACTGTGGACCGCTCGATTGATCTCGGCGCACAAGGCACACCAAGCCAAGACACGGATGCCTTCTCGAAAGTGGGCAAAGCGGGCTTGGGCGACGTGGATATCCTGAGTGACTACAACACGCTGTACACCATTAACTTGTACACCCGCAGCCTTGTCCGTGTGGACAATATTTTGAGCGAAAACCCGACTTCGGTGGAGATACCGATTACGTCGGCTCCGAACTGCAACGACGGTGTGTTCCGTCCGTTCGGCCTCAAAATCTCGCAAGGCAAAATCCTTGTGGGCGGCGTTTGCACTGGCGAAAATGGTGGCGACGCGGACGACCTGTCGGCATCCATCATGGAGTACGACATCGCTTCGGGCACTTGGCGCACAGGTTTGAATTTCGATCTGCACGAGCCTGCTTACAACCACGGCGACGTGGTGGGCAGCGTCAACTTCAACTTGGCACAGTGCCGCGAGTGGGAGACTTGGGCTGACGACTACACCGAGCGCAACTCGGTGGCCAACACGGGCATGGGCGAGCCGAGCAACAAGTTTGACGGCAATTTCGAGATCATCGGAGGCGGCCCGACTGGTGCTGAGTTCCGTTGCCGCGCTCAAGCCATGATTTCGGACATCGAAGTGACCCGCGAGGGCCTGATGGTGATTGGCATGATGGACCGCACGGGCCACCAGTTCGGCTACCGCCAACTGCGCCCGACGGTTGTTGCTGGCAACCCGATCTCGGCCAGCGCAGGCGGCGACATCGTGGCGGCTTACCGGGTGAACGGCGTTTGGAAATTGGAGAACAACGGCACGATACCGGGTCTTGAGCGCACCAGCACCTTTGGTGTGGGCATCAAAGACGGCCCTGGTGGTGGCGAGTTCTTCTTCGACAACACGCGCCAATTGCACCAAGACGCTGATGCCGGTGGCCTCGTCCATGTGCCGGGCACGACGCAGGTGCTGAGCGTCATCGTCAATCCGAACACTTCGGAATACGCCTTCGGCGGCGGCGTGGTGTACTACGACTTGTTGAACGGCGCGGCTTCGCGCACTGACCTCACCATCCTCGACCCGACCAACAACTCGGTGGGCCTCGGCATGGCAAACAGCATGGGCGACCTCGAAGCCATCTGCGAAGATGCTCCGATCCAGATCGGCAACTACGTCTGGGACGACATCAACGGCGACGGTGTACAGGACGCTTGCGAAGACCCGATACCGGGTGTGATCGTCACGCTGTACAAGGCTGACGGTACTTACTTGGCCACTACGGCTACCAATGCTAAGGGTGAATACTACTTCACAGGCATAGGCACACAGGGCGAGACTTGGGTGAACACATCTGGACGCGACAGTGTGTTGGCCGGTACAGACTACCGCATCGTGTTCGGTAAAGATGGCCAGTGGAACTTCGCCACCAGCAAACTGTCGGTGAACTTGAAGGACTTCAAACTGACAGTGCCGAACAAAGGCGCAGGTGTACGTCCTGACTGGAACGACTCTGACGCACTGATCGCTACGGCAGCCAACCAGCCTTGGAACGGCTTCCCAACCATCGCTTACACAACGGGCATGGCGGGCTGCACGGACCACACGCTGGATGCTGGCTTTATCAGCGAAGGCGGTGTGTTAGTGACTTGCGAAGATGCACCGAACTCGAAAAAAGGCAACTTTGACCTGACGGATGCCAACGTGTACGCTGATCCAAGCGGTACGGCCATCGTGACCTACCACCCAACGGCGGTAGATGCACAGGCTGGTACGAAAGCGCTGCAAAGCCCATACCTCGGTACGGACGGCCAGACGGTGTATGCACGGGTGCAAAAAGTGGGTCAGACGGCGAAAGTGGTACCGGTGACTTT
>JAYSUY010000750.1:0-1351 GCA_043718855.1 Saprospiraceae bacterium
CCGAGCCAGAACGACGAGAGGGCTGCCGTGCGCTTGTCAATTGGATTGTCGAGCGACTTGTCGAAGTAGCGGCGGGCCTCTTCCTTCTGGTTGTTTTGGTACAGTTGCAGGCCCCGGAAGTAGCACACCTTCTGATAGGTCTCGTTGAGGCGGGGGGTGCGGTTTTTCACGCTCTCCAAAGTCGTGATGGCGCGGTCGTAGTCGCGGGTGTTGAGGAACACCTCGCTCATCAGGGCCTGCGCGTCCTCGTAGTACTTGGAGCCAGTGGGGATTTTCTGCAAAGCGTCAATCGCGTCGCGGTCGTATTTGAGTTCGTAACTCAGTTTGGCGTAGTTGATGAGCGCGTCCTCCTTCACCGATTTGTCGTGGTTGAGGCTGGCGGCCTGACCGAAGGCGGTGCGGGCGGCGATTTTGTTTTTGGTTTTCAGGTAGCAATCTCCGAGGTGGTAGAGGCCGTTTTGTCCGAGCAGGCTGTCCTGCTTCGTCAGTTGCTCGAAGTTCTCGATGGCCGGTTTGTACGCGCCATTCTGGTACTGCGTGTAGCCGAGTTGGTAGAAGTCAGCGGGCCGCAGCGATGCGCCGTTGGTCGCCGCGTACTCCAGAAAAGGCATGGCTTTTTTGAAATCGCCCTTTTCGTAGTACGCTTGTCCGACAAGTTGGTTGAGTTCCGCCTTGTTCTTGATGTCGCTGCTTTTGGCCTTCGGCTCGCCGTATGAAATGACTTGATCGTACTGTTTTTTGGCAGCGTAAATCTGCACTAAGTAGTACGGCACACTCTGCTTGTACTTCTCCGACTGCTCACAACGCTTGAAATATTTTTCGGCTTCGTCGTATTTTCCCTCAAAAAAGGAGCAGCAGCCAGAGTAGTAGTTGGCTGGGTAATACCACTCACTGCGGGTGTTTTCCCGCAGCCCAGCAAAGGCCCCCTTCGCTCTGGGGAACTGCTTGGTGACGAAGTAGGCGTAGCCTTTTTTGAACTGAATCTCGTCGCGGGTGGCACCGCTGCCCGCTGGGGCCATGTCGTAATAAATTAGGGCGCGGTCATACTCCTTTTTGTTGAAGTAGTAGTCGCCTATTTCGAGTGCGGCTTGGCTGGCCACTGGCGAAGGGGAGTGTTCGCGGAGGAAATCAAGCGTCAATTTTTCTGCTTCGGGCTGGCCCAAGCGCACGGCGCACTTGGCGTGGTAGAGTTCCGCGTCGGTTTTTACGGCCTTCCACTCCGGCTCGTTCACTGGGCGCAGCAAGTCCATCGCAGAGCGGAACTCCTTCTGCGCCAAGCCATAAATCTGTTGGTTGAAAAAATCCACCCCGCGCTTGTAGGCGTTGGTGGCCTCCGAAAACACCGTCGTCT